>JBKOWI010000125.1:0-2903 GCA_046724315.1 Pseudomonadota bacterium
ATGAAGCGCCGGCGTGTCGTTGATCTGCTGCCTGAGGTCGGGAGAGGCGTTGAGCAGAACCCATAGGCGGCCGTCGGCGCTAACAGCGACTGAAGTCTGCGTGCGCGGCGCAAGTCCAGCCACGCCTTTACGCACGTCCGCTGAGTTGCGGCCGTTGCAATTCCACTGCGGGAAGCCGCCGCCGGCCGCTGAACCGAGAACCTTGATCACCATGGCGCCGCGTCAGATGGCGGCGGGGCAAGGCCTTCGTCAAGCCCAAAACCGCCACCGCCCGCATGGCGGAGGCCGCTTTTCCTAGACGCTCGTGAGGAGCGGACTGATTATCACCACGCTAGCGAGCCCTGGAATTTCAGCGCGCCGTCGGAGGTGACGTCGGTCAGGCCGAATTGAACGCCGACGTTGAAGGAGAGCTCCATGTTCGGAGGACCCGGGACCTTATTGTTGTCCTCGTCCTCGTTACCTCCCTTGGCCTCCTCCTCTGCGCTACCCGGGTTCCAGAACGACGTCGGGCCGATGCTGTGGTTCTGGTCATCGAAGGAGCCGGCATTGGCGAGATCTTCGATCTCGCCAAACATCTCGATACCGATTCCCCAATGCTTGGCGAATTCGTATTCGGCGCGCCAGCCATATTCGAAACCGAGTCCGTCAGTTTCCCGATTTTCGCCGACCTGGGCCCCGAAAATCGGATTGAATGTCAGCAGGAGATTGCCGGTGCCAAGCTCGACAATCGGACCGAACTCGATCTCGTCAGCGTCGCCGCCCCGAGTGGCAAAGCCGTAACCTCCAAAAAACGCCAAGCCAAGGCCCTTGTTTTCCTTGATCTCGATCAGCTCGTATTGCAGCTCGAGCTCCACTGAGCTCAGCGCGAAGTCCTCGTCGAGCGGCTCATCGGCGGTGAGCGTGGTGGAGAACAGCCACCGATCGGTCAAGCCGTAGGAAAACTCGAAATCATGGCTTTGGCGAAGGGGTCCCTCCTCCTCTTCTTCCTCGGCCGCGGCTCCCTCATTTTGTTTCTCGCCGGCGTCTTCTCTTTCAGTCTTGGGGAAGCCCCAATGGACGGCGCCGCGATATTCGAACTCCTTCTCGCCCTTCTCGACGGTGGATTCCTTGATTCGAATTCGGCGAGAGCCGGTTTGCTGGTGCCGATGGTCAGACCGGAAGCCGCCAGCGCGGAAGCCGCCGCTGTCAGCGCCAAACGCCGCGATCCGCGCAGCGCGCATGCATAGTGTCGCAAGAACCGCCCCCCGAATTAAGTCCTGCTAAGTACGAGTCTTTTATCCTCGGAGATTAGCAAATGCCCCCGGGATAGCCCTGGCAAGAATAATGCTTGTATTTCCGGGCTTCTGAGGGCTTCTCGCTAGTCCGTCCCGCGGCCATGAAAAGAGCCTGACTTCAGTTGAAAAAAGACGTGACGTTGATCGTAAGACACTGCCAAGCTTCAAGAAAAGTGCTGTATAGAAGGGCCAGCAATTATCCCGGCGGTACATGGCTTCTACTGGCCGCGCCTCAGATAATGCTGCTCTCCTGGTTTTACCGGCCAGGGCGGCTCTGAGACCTTCCATGCGTTACCAGACTAAGCTCCTCATCACCGCTGGATTGCTTCTCGCCATGTCGCTCTCCGCCGCGGCGCTTACCTATTGGGGCGTCGCCCAGTCCCACAGCTATCTCCTGCGGTCGCGAATTGCCCATCAGGAGCTTGAACGGCAGCTGCAGCTTTCCCGTCACAGCCAGCAGCTGTTCAAGGCTTGGACGGACACGCTGCTCACCGGCATCACCGACCGGCCTCTCGGAGCGGCCTACCTGCACAAGGTGATCGAATCCGATCTCTCCGAGCTTGAGCAGCTTACCAAGAGCGAACTGGACATGGTCGGGCCGGAGGAGCGCAAGGCCGAATCCGCCGAGCTCGATCGCCTCAATAGCATCAAGCAGGAGTACCAGCACACGCTGGATCAGCTTGGCGAAGTCGAGCAATTGCGAAGCCGCGGCCGTCCTGATATCGCCTGGCAGAGGCTGATCGATCTCCTCAAAGGCGGCATCGATCAGAAGCTTAACGAGCTCATCGAGGTTGGCGTCGCCGACGAGACCGCTGAGGTGCTCCGCATCGACGCCGACGCCGCACAGCTCCTGAGCCGGCTCGAGCGCATCAGTCAGATTCACGCCGCGCTCGCCATTCTCGTCACGCTAGCGCTCGTCATGGTTCTGTTGCGAGGTTTGCGCGCACCGCTAGCCGAGCTGCTGCAGGGCACGAGCAAGCTTGCCGAAGGCGACCTCTCGCACCGTATCAGCGTTTCGGGTCGCGATGAGTTTGCCGAGCTCGGGCAGAGCTTTAACCGCATGGCCGACGACTTGCAGGCGCACCAAAAGGCCTTGCAGGACGCGCACGACAATCTCGAAACCACCGTCGCCGAGCGCACCGAAGAGCTTCGTCGGGCCAACGAGTCCTTGCGGAGGATCGATGACGCCCGCCGCGGATTCTTCGCCGATATCAGCCATGAGCTGCGAACCCCGCTAACGGTCATCCGTGGCGAGGGCGAGATTGCGCTGCGGGGATCGAACAAGAAGGTGGCAGCCTACAAGCAGTCGATCGAGCGCATCGTCGAGCAGGCGAAGCATCTGTCGGTGCTCGTCAACGACCTGCTGTTTATCGCCCGCCAAGGGGCGGGCGCCGCGCGGCTCAATCTACAATCGATCGATTTGAGCGAGCTTCTCAAGAAGGTATGCGGCGACGCTAAGGTGATCGGGCACGAGAAAGCAGTGGACATCGCCTTTGCCAATGGCAGCGCCCACGACATGGTGCGCGGCGACCCGGCGCGGCTTAGGCAACTTTTCCTCGTCCTCCTTGATAATGCCGTGCGCTATTCCAAATCCGATAGTGAGGTGAAGGTCGAGGTCGGCAAGAGCGG
>JBKOWI010000058.1:0-11620 GCA_046724315.1 Pseudomonadota bacterium
AAAACCACCAGTCAATCCATCTCTGAACTCAAGGAGGGGTGCCCGAGTGGCTAAAGGGGACGGGCTGTAAACCCGTTGGCTATGCCTACGTAGGTTCGAATCCTACCCCCTCCACCACCACTCTAGAGTGCAGAATGGATGCGGGTGTAGCTCAATGGTAGAGCAGCAGCCTTCCAAGCTGAGGACGAGGGTTCGATTCCCTTCACCCGCTCCAGTCAGGTGTCAGGTGCCGGGGAATGGCTTGGTAGCTGACACCTGAATAGGAGTGTAGCTCAACTGGCTAGAGCACCGGTCTCCAAAACCGGGGGTTGGGGGTTCGAGTCCCTCCACTCCTGCCAGACCAAGGCGCGAGTTGGACGGGCAAAAGCGGGATGGCTTCTGGGGCAAGGATGATGATGGCAAGGACTAGTCCCTTCGAGTTTATCCAGCAAGTGCGGACCGAGGTCGCCAAGGTGACCTGGCCGACGCGCCGCGAGACCGTCATTACCACAACTATGGTGCTGGCCATGTCGATCGCTACCGCGTTGTTCTTCCTGGCCGCCGACTGGGTGTTGAGCACGCTCGTGACATTCATTCTGGGTTTCGGTCGCTAGGAGCGTAGGTCTTAAGTCCGATGGCAATGCGCTGGTACATCGTCCACGCTTATTCGAACTTCGAGCGGAAGGTCGCCGAATCCATCAAGGAGCGCGCCGTCGCCGCGGGTCTTTCCGACCTGTTCGAGCAGGTGCTGGTCCCGATGGAGGAGGTCGTGGAGATGCGCCGCGGCCGGAAAGTGAGCTCGGAGCGGAAGTTCTTCCCGGGCTATGTGCTCGTGAAGATGGAACTCAACGACCAGACCTATCACCTGATCAAGTCGACGCCGAAGGTTACGGGGTTTCTCGGTACCGAGAACAAGCCCATTCCGATCACCGAGGAGGAAGCAGGCCGCATTCTCCAGCAGGTGCAGGAAGGCGTCGAGCGGCCGAAGCCGTCGGTCACCTTCGAAATTGGCGAGCAGGTGCGCGTGGCCGATGGTCCGTTCGCATCGTTCAACGGTCTAGTCGAGGAAGTCGACGAGGAGCGGGCGCGGCTCAAGGTGGCGGTGTCGATCTTCGGCCGCGCCACGCCGGTCGAGCTCGAATATGCCCAAGTGGAGAAGCTCTAGACGAGCGCGTAAGATAAGCGTGAAGGCGCGGGAAAGTCAGAATGGCTAAGAAGATCGAGGGTTACATCAAACTCCAGGTGCCGGCAGGGCAGGCCAATCCCTCGCCGCCGATCGGCCCTGCGCTCGGCCAGCGCGGCGTCAACATCCCGGAGTTCTGCAAGCAGTTCAACGCGGCGACGCAGAAGCTCGAGCCCGGCTCGCCGATCCCGACGGTCATCACGGTCTATTCCGACCGATCCTTCACCTTCGAGATGCGCACGCCTCCGGCGTCGTACCTCCTCAAGAAGGCGGCGAAGATCGGCTCAGGCTCGAAGGAGCCGGGGCGCGCTGTGGCAGGCACAGTAACCCAGGCTCAACTGCGCGAGATCGCCGAGATCAAGATGAAGGATTTGAACGCCAATTCCGTCGAGCAGGCGATGAAGATCATCGCCGGTTCAGCCCGCTCGATGGGACTGCAGGTCCAGGAGTAGACCATGAGCAAGCCGGGCAAGAGATATAAGGCCGCGAGTACCGGAATTGACCGTGAGACGCTTTACTCGGTCGAGGACGCCGTGAAGCTCGTCAAGAGCGGCGCCAAGGCCAAGTTCGACGAGACCATCGAGATCGCCATGAATCTCGGCGTCGATCCGCGCCACGCCGATCAGATGGTGCGCGGCGTCTGCGCTTTGCCGCATGGCTCGGGACGCAAGCTCAGAGTGGGCGTGTTCGCCAAAGGCGCCAAGGCGGAGGAAGCCAAGAAAGCCGGCGCCGACGTGGTTGGCGCCGAGGATCTCGTCGAGCAGGTGCAGAAGGGCGTGATCGATTTCGATCGCGCCATCGCCACGCCGGACATGATGCCTCTCGTCGGTCGCCTCGGAAAGGTGCTTGGCCCGCGCGGGCTGATGCCGAACCCGAAGGTCGGCACCGTCACCGCCGATGTCGGACCCGCAGTGCGGGCTGCCAAAGGCGGCGCCGTCGAGTTCAGAGTGGAGAAGGCTGGCCTTATCCACGCCGGTGTCGGCAAGGCAAGCTTCACCGAGGAGGCGCTGGTCGAGAACATCCGTGCCTTCGCCGATGCTGTGATGAAGGCGAAGCCTTCCGGCGCCAAGGGCACATTCTTGAAGAAGGTCGCGGTCGCTTCGACCATGGGCCCCGGCGTGAAGATCGAGCCTGCGAACCTCGTTGGTGGCGCGGGCTGAGTTTTTAGAGTTTCGGGGCTGAGGTTCAGTCCCGAAGGGCCGTTTCCTTTTCGAAGCGGTCCAAACCTGTCCGAGACTGCAGGTGCGGGCGACCGCTTAAGCCTTTCGGGCCTGCATGAGACGGGAGACGAACGGTTCGATGGATGCGGGATGCCCGCAACCTGGAGATCGGTTTGAACCTCGTAGTTGGCTCTAGCGCAGTTTCGCGTGCGAGCTGGACAGGCAACGGAGCGCCGCTTGGAAGAGCGGGGCAGCCTATCGCCTGCCCCTCGCTTCTTGCGGCATGTGCAGCCGAGGTCGAGGGCACGCGCTCTCAACCTCAAGAGACGGAGTGAGCAGTGGATAGAGCAGAGAAGCGCGAAGTCGTGACGGCGCTTCACGATGCCGTCGCCAAAACTGGCGTGGTCGTCGTCGCTCATTACGCGGGCCTGACCGTCGCCGACATGACCAGGTTCCGCCGCGACATGCAAAGCGCGGGCGGGCGGGTCAAGGTGGCGAAGAACAGGCTCGTCAAGCTCGCGCTCGAAGGCACCGATGCCAAGGTTATCGCGGACCTACTGAAGGGGCCGACTTGCGTCGCCTTTTCCGACGATCCCGTGGCAGCGCCGAAAGTTGCCGTCAAATTCGCCAAGGCGAACGACAAGTTCGTGATCCTTGGCGGAGCGATGGGAGCCCAGGTGCTCGATGCCCAAGGCGTGAGCTCGCTTGCCAGTCTGCCATCGCTCGACGAGCTCCGCGGCAAGTTGATCGGTCTCATCCAGGCGCCGGCGAGCAAGATCGCCCGCACCTTGAACGAGCCCGGGGCCCAGCTTGCCCGCGTGTTCGGCGCCTATGGCAACAAGCAAGCGGCATGAAACGGCCGTCAGGACAACTCATACGAGAATCGAACCTACGAGGATAAGTAAATGGCAGATCTAGCGAAAATAGTGGACGAGCTTTCGAGCCTCACGGTACTCGAGGCAGCCGAGCTTGCGAAGTTGCTCGAGGAGAAGTGGGGCGTCTCAGCCGCAGCGCCTGTGGCCATGATGGCCGCCGGCAGCGGTGGAGCGGCCGCTGCGCCCGTCGAGGAGAAGACGGAGTTCACCGTCGTCCTGGCCACGGTCGGAGCGCAGAAAATCAACGTTATCAAGGAGGTGAGGGCGATCACCAGCCTCGGTCTGAAAGAGGCCAAGGACCTCGTCGAAGGCGCGCCGAAGCCCGTCAAGGAAGGCGTGACGAAGGATGAGGCCGAGAAGATCAAGAAGCAGCTCGAGGCCGCTGGAGCGACCGTCGAGTTGAAGTGAGATATCAGTGGGTTGAAAGATGCCCGGGCGACCCCCATGTGAGGTGGTTCGTCCGGGCAGTAACCCACCACAATATGCGACGTTTCGCCAGAATCTCCGCTTTCGCGCAAGCGGGGTTTCCGGTGAGCCGTCGCGAACGAGCTAAGAGGTGAAAATGGCGCAGCAGACAACGAATGGGCATAAGCGTTTGCGGAAGATGTTCGGTCGCATCCACGAAGTGGCCGAGATGCCGAACCTCATCGAGGTTCAGAAGCAATCCTACGATCAGTTCCTGATGGTTGAGGAGCCCGAGGGCGGGCGCCAGGATGAGGGATTGCAGGCCGTATTTCGCTCCGTCTTTCCGATCAAGGATTTCGGTGAGCGTGCCCAGCTCGAATTTGTCCGCTACGCCTTCGACCCGCCTAAGTACGATGTCGAGGAATGCCAGCAGCGTGGCATGACCTATGCCGCGCCGCTCAAGGTCACCCTCAGGTTGATCGTGTTCGACGTCAACGAGGAGACCGGCGCCCGCTCGGTCAAGGACATCAAGGAGCAGGACGTCTATATGGGCGACATGCCGCTCATGACGATGAACGGCACGTTCGTCATCAACGGCACCGAGCGCGTCATCGTCTCCCAGATGCACCGCTCTCCCGGCGTGTTCTTCGACCACGACCGTGGCAAGACCCATTCATCCGGTAAGCTTCTATTCGCCGCGCGCATCATTCCCTATCGCGGCTCATGGCTCGACTTCGAGTTCGACGCCAAGGACATCGTCTATGTGCGCATCGACCGGCGCCGCAAGCTGCCGGTGACGACGCTGCTCTATGCGCTCGGCCTCGAGGATGAGGAGATCCTCGCGACCTTCTACGACCGCATTACTCTCAAATCGACTAAAGAAGGCTGGCGCATGCCGTTCCGGCCGGATCGCTTGCGCGGCATCAAGCCGACCAGCGACCTGATCGACGCCAAGACTGGAAAGGTCGCGATCGAGGGCGGCCGCAAGGTGACCGCAAGGCTCGCCAAGAAGCTCGCCGACGAGGGCCTCAAGGAGCTGCTCGTCAGCGACGAGGACCTGCATGGCCGCTACCTCGCCCAGGACATCGTCAACATGGAGACGGGCGAGATCTATGGCGAGGCGGGCGAGGAGATCGATGCTAAGCTGCTTGTCAAGTTGAAGGAACTCGGACTCAAGGAGATTCCGATCCTCGACATCGACCACGTCAATATCGGCGCATTCATCCGCAACACGCTCAACATCGACAAGAACTCGAACCCCGAGGAGGCCCTGCTCGACATCTACCGCGTGATGCGCCCCGGGGAGCCGCCGACGCCTGAGGCCGCCGCAAATCTGTTCCAGGGCATCTTCTTTGACCCCGAGCGCTACGACCTTTCGGCGGTCGGCCGGGTCAAGATGAACATGCGGCTCGACCTCGACGCGCCAGACACGGTGCGCACGCTCCGCAAGGAAGACATCCTTGCGGTGATCAAGAACTTGGTCGGCTTGCGCGACGGCAAGGGCGAGATCGACGACATCGACCATCTCGGCAATCGCCGAGTGCGCTCGGTGGGCGAACTCATGGAGAACCAGTATCGCGTCGGCCTGCTCCGCATGGAACGCGCCATTAAGGAGCGCATGAGCTCGGTCGATATCGACACGGTCATGCCGCAGGACCTGATCAACGCGAAGCCTGCCGCGGCCGCCGTGCGCGAGTTCTTCGGCTCGTCGCAGCTTTCGCAGTTCATGGACCAGACCAACCCGCTATCGGAGATCACGCATAAGCGGCGTCTCTCGGCGCTTGGACCTGGCGGTCTAACGCGCGAGCGCGCCGGCTTCGAGGTGCGCGACGTGCACCCGACACATTACGGCCGCATCTGCCCGATCGAGACGCCCGAGGGTCCGAATATCGGCCTCATCAACTCGCTTGCCACCTATGCGCGCGTGAACAAGTATGGCTTCATCGAGAGCCCGTATCGCCGCGTGATTAAGGGCAAGGTCACCGATGAGGTCGTGTACCTCTCCGCCATGGAGGAGGCGCGCTACATCATCGCCCAGGCCAACGCCAAGCTTGCGCCGAACGGCACCTTCACCGAGGAGCTGGTGGTCTGCCGTCATGCGGGCGACGTCGAGCTTATGCCCCCGGAGAAGGTCGATCTCATCGACGTGTCGCCGAAGCAGCTCGTGTCGGTCGCGGCCGCGCTCATTCCGTTCCTCGAGAACGATGACGCGAACCGCGCCCTTATGGGCTCGAACATGCAGCGCCAGGCGGTGCCGCTTATCACGGCAGAGGCGCCCTTGGTCGGCACCGGCATGGAAGAGGTCGTGGCGCGCGATTCGGGTGCTGCCATTGGCGCTCGGCGTACCGGCATAGTCGATCAGGTCGACGCGACCCGCATCGTTGTCCGCGCCACTGAAGAGACCGATCCATCGAAGTCAGGCGTCGACATTTATAATCTGCGCAAGTTCCAGCGCTCCAACCAGAACACCTGCATCAACCAGCGGCCTCTGGTGCGCGTTGGCGATCACGTGAAGGCTGGCGAGATCATTGCCGACGGTCCTTCGACCGATCTCGGCGAGCTTGCGCTCGGTCGGAATGTGCTCGTCGCCTTCATGCCGTGGATGGGCTACAACTTCGAGGATTCGATCCTCATCTCCGAGCGCGTCGTGCGCGACGACGTGTTCACCTCGATCCACATCGAGGAATTCGAGGTGATGGCCCGCGATACCAAGCTCGGGCCTGAGGAGATCACCCGCGACATCCCCAACGTTTCGGAAGAGGCTCTCAAGAACCTCGACGAGGCGGGCATCGTCTATATCGGGGCCGAGGTCAATCCCGGCGACATTCTGGTCGGCAAGATCACGCCGAAGGGCGAGAGCCCGATGACGCCTGAGGAGAAGCTGCTTCGCGCCATCTTCGGCGAGAAGGCCTCCGACGTGCGTGACACCTCACTCAAGCTGCCGCCCGGCGTATCCGGCACGGTGGTCGAGGTGCGCGTGTTCAACCGCCACGGCGTAGAGAAGGACGAGCGCGCCATGGCGATCGAGCGTGAGGAGATCGAGCGGCTCGCCAAGGACCGCGACGACGAGCTCGCGATCCTCGACCGCAACGTGTACGGCCGTCTCAAGGACGTGTTGATGCACAAGGTCGTGGCGAAGGGCCCGAAGAACATCAAGAAGGACGCAAAGATCACCGAGGCGCTTCTTGATGAGGTCTCGCGTAGCCATTGGTGGGAGATCGCGCTCAAGAACGAGAAGGCGATGGCCGAGGTCGAGGCGATTCGTCGCCAATATGAGGAAGCCAAGAAGGGTCTCGAGCAGCGCTTCGTCGACAAGGTCGATAAGCTGCAGCGTGGCGACGAGCTGCCGCCCGGCGTCATGAAGATGGTCAAGGTTTTCGTCGCGGTGAAGCGGAAGATCCAGCCCGGCGACAAGATGGCTGGCCGTCACGGCAACAAGGGTGTGATCAGCCAGATCGTCCCCATCGAGGACATGCCTTACCTCGAGGACGGCACGCCCATCGACATCGTTCTCAATCCACTCGGCGTGCCGAGCCGCATGAATGTGGGCCAGATTCTCGAGACGCATCTCGGATGGGCCTGCCGCGGCCTTGGCAACAAGATCGGCGAGGCGCTTAACGCGTATTACCAGTCGCACAAGGCGAAGCCGCTCAAGGACATGCTCAAGACCATCTACGGCGAAGACAGAGCCGTGGCGGCCCTCAAAGAGGATCAGGTCATCGAGGTGAGCGAGACCCTGAAGGCTGGCGTGCCGGTGGCGACGCCAGTGTTTGACGGCGCGCACGAAGGCGACGTGACCGGGCTGCTCGAGGCAGCCGGGCTCGATACATCGGGTCAGGTGACGCTCTATGACGGGCGCACCGGTGACGCGTTCGAGCGCAAGGTGACCGTGGGCTACATCTATATGCTGAAGCTCCACCACCTCGTGGACGATAAGATCCATGCGCGTTCGATCGGGCCTTACAGCCTCGTCACTCAACAGCCGTTGGGCGGCAAGGCTCAGTTCGGCGGTCAGCGCTTCGGCGAGATGGAGGTGTGGGCGCTCGAAGCTTACGGCGCGGCCTATACGCTGCAAGAGATGCTCACGGTGAAGTCGGACGACGTGGCCGGCCGCACCAAGGTCTACGAGGCGATCGTCCGCGGCGATGATACCTTCGAGGCTGGCATCCCCGAGTCGTTCAACGTTCTCGTCAAGGAGATGCGGGCGTTGGGCCTCAATGTCGAGCTGGTGCAACCAAAGCCAGAAGAGCAACAGCCGGCCCGGCCGAGATTGCCGCGGCCTGCGGCTGAGTGAGCCCGTTCGGCTCGCCTGAAGTGATTTAAGGAATGCGATCGGGGCGGCAGGGCCGCCCCTTGGGAGACCACAGAATGAACCAAGAAATCGTCAACCTCTTCAGTCCTCAGACCCAGCAGCAGAATTTCGATCAGATCCGGATCGGCATCGCCAGCCCGGAGAAAATTCTGTCCTGGTCCTATGGGGAAATCAAGAAACCCGAGACGATCAACTACCGTACCTTCAAGCCGGAGCGCGACGGGTTGTTCTGCGCGCGCATCTTCGGCCCGGTGAAGGATTACGAGTGCTTGTGCGGCAAGTACAAGCGCATGAAGTACAAGGGCGTGATCTGCGAGAAGTGCGGCGTCGAGGTGACGTTGGCCAAGGTCCGGCGCGAGCGCATGGGCCATATCGAGCTTGCCGCGCCCGTCGCGCATATCTGGTTCCTGAAGTCTTTGCCGTCGCGCATTGGGCTCCTGCTCGACATGACGCTCAAGGACCTCGAGCGTGTGCTCTATTTCGAGAATTATATCGTGCTCGAGCCAGGACTGACGTCGCTCAAGCCGCTCCAACTCCTCTCCGAGGAGGACTACCTCAAGGCTCAGGAAGAGTTTGGCGAAGATTCCTTCACCGCAGCGATCGGAGCCGAGGCGATCCGCGAGCTGTTGAAGGCGCTCGACCTCGAGAAGATCGCCGCCGATCTCCGCGTCGAAATCGCCGAGTCGACTTCCGAGCTCAAGCCCAAGAAGCTGGCCAAGCGCCTTAAGGTGGTCGAGGCCTTCCTCCAGTCGGGCAACAAGCCCGAGTGGATGATCCTCACTGTTGTCCCGGTCATTCCGCCGGAGCTTCGTCCGCTCGTCCCGCTAGACGGCGGCCGCTTCGCCACGTCCGACCTGAACGACCTCTATCGCCGCGTCATCAACCGCAACAATCGGTTGAAGCGGCTGATGGAGCTTCGTGCGCCGGACATCATCATCCGCAACGAGAAGCGCATGCTTCAGGAGGCAGTCGATGCGCTGTTCGACAACGGACGGCGCGGTCGCGTCATCACCGGCGCCAACAAGCGCCCGCTGAAGTCGCTCGCCGATATGCTCAAGGGCAAGCAGGGCCGCTTCCGGCAGAATCTGCTCGGCAAGCGCGTCGACTATTCAGGCCGCTCGGTGATCGTGGTCGGGCCTGAGCTCAAGCTGCACCAGTGCGGGCTGCCCAAGAAGATGGCGCTCGAGCTGTTCAAGCCGTTCATCTATGCCCGTCTCGACGCCAAGGGTCATGCCGCCACCGTCAAGCAGGCGAAGAAGCTCGTCGAGAAGGAGAAGCCCGAGGTCTGGGATATCCTCGACGAGGTGATCCGCGAGCATCCGGTGCTGCTCAACCGCGCCCCGACCCTGCACCGCCTCGGCATCCAGGCTTTCGAGCCGGTGCTGATCGAGGGCAAGGCGATCCAGCTGCATCCGCTCGTCTGCGCGGCGTTCAATGCCGACTTCGACGGCGATCAGATGGCCGTGCACGTGCCGCTGTCGCTTGAGGCGCAGCTCGAGGCTCGTGTCTTGATGATGTCGACCAACAACATCCTGCACCCTGCCAACGGCTCGCCGATCATCGTGCCGTCGCAGGACATCGTGCTCGGACTCTATTACCTGTCGCTGGTAATGGATAATGAGCCGGGCGAGGGAATGATGTTCGGTAATGTCGCCGAGATCCATCACGCCCTCGATGCGAAGGTCGTGACGCTACACGCCAAGATCAAAGGCCGCTTCGTCACGGTCGACGAGAAGGGCAAGCGGGTGTCCCGCATCTACGACACGACGCCCGGCCGGATGCTGCTTGGCGAGCTTCTGCCGAAGAACCCGTTGGTGAGCTACGATCTCGTCAACCGGCTGCTCACCAAGAAAGAGATCTCCAACATGATCGACGTGGTGTATCGCCACTGCGGTCAGAAGGAGACCGTCATCTTCTGCGACAGGATCATGGGGCTCGGCTTCATTTATGCCTGCCGTGCCGGCATCTCGTTCGGCAAGGACGACATGGTGATCCCCGAGACCAAGGATGCCATCGTGCAGAAGACCTCGGACCTCGTGCGCGAGTACGAGCAGCAATACAATGACGGCCTGATCACTCGGGGCGAGAAGTACAACAAGGTGGTCGACACCTGGACCGAGTGCACCGAGCAGGTCGCCAAGGAGATGATGAAGCGTATCTCTGCGGTCGAGCGTGATCCGAAGACCAAACGCGAGAAGCCGATTAACTCCATCTATATGATGTCGCACTCCGGTGCGCGCGGCTCGCCGGCGCAGATGAAGCAGCTCGCCGGCATGCGCGGTCTGATGACCAAGCCATCGGGCGAGATTATCGAGACGCCGATCATCTCCAACTTCAAGGAGGGGCTGTCGGTCCTCGAGTACTTCAACTCGACCCACGGCGCCCGTAAGGGCCTGGCCGATACGGCGTTGAAGACGGCGAACTCCGGCTACCTCACGCGGCGTCTCGTCGATGTGGCGCAGGATTGCATCGTCACCGAAGAGGATTGCGGCACGCGCGAAGGCATCACCGCGCGCGCCATCCTCGAGGCTGGCGAGGTGACCGTGTCGCTCGGCCAGCGCGTGCTCGGGCGCACGACCGCCGACAACATCAAGAATCCATCGACCGGCAAGGTGATCGTCAAGGCCGGCGAGTTGATCGAGGAGGAGCAAGTCGAGGCGCTCGAGGCTGCGCGCGTGCAAGAGGTGCGCATCCGCTCGGCTCTGACCTGCGAGACAAGGAACGGCATTTGCGCCAAGTGCTACGGGCGCGATCTCGCCCGCGGCACGCCGGTCAATCTCGGCGAGGCGGTCGGCGTCATCGCCGCCCAGTCGATCGGCGAGCCGGGTACCCAGCTCACCATGCGCACCTTCCATCTTGGCGGTGTTGCGTCTGCCAAGGTCGTCGATCAGTCGTCGCTCGAGTCGAATTTCGACGGCAAGATCAAGATCAAGCAGCGCAATGTGGTGAAGGATTCGCAAGGCCGCCTCATGGTCATGGGGCGCAACACCGCCATTGTCGTGCTGGATGAGGACGGCAGCGAGCGGGCCGTGCATCGGTTGCCCTACGGCACACATCTTCGGGTCGAAGACGGCGACAAGGTCAAGCGCGGCGATCGTCTCGCCGAGTGGGACCCCTACACCCGTCCGGTTCTGACCGAGATCGAAGGTACTGTCGATTTCGAGGATCTGGTCGAGGGCGTGTCGGTCAGCGAGCGGCGTGACGAGTCGACCGGTATCACCAATAGCGTGATCATCGATTGGCGTGCGTCGCCGCGCGGTGCTGATCTTCGACCCGCCATGGTGATCAGGGATAAGAAGGGCAAGATTGCGAAGCTTTCGCGCGGCGTAGAGGCCCGCTACCTGTTGCCCGTCGACGCCATTCTGTCGGTCGAGGCCGGCCACGAGGTGAAGGCGGGCGACGTGCTGGCGCGCATCCCGACCGAGAGCGCCAAGACGCGCGACATCACTGGCGGTCTGCCGAGGGTTGCCGAGCTATTCGAGGCGCGGCGTCCCAAGGACCATGCCATCATCGCCGAAGTCTCCGGCACGGTGCAGCTTGGCCGCGATTACAAGAACAAGCGGCGCATCACCATCGTGCCTGACGAGGATGGGCGCGAGCCGGTCGAGTATCTGATCCCCAAGGGACGGCATTTGGCCGTGCAGGAGGGCGACCGCATCGAGAAAGGCGAGTTCCTGCTCGATGGCCATCCTGCGCCCCATGACAT
>JBKOWI010000216.1:0-2468 GCA_046724315.1 Pseudomonadota bacterium
TCTTTAAAGCCTTGTCGCAAATCCGGGAGCTGCAGATCTATCCTGTGCTGCCCCCTGCCCTTCCAGGTGCAGGCAACTACGATGTTGAGCTGGTGATCAAAGGTCCCGGCACACCGGAGCAGATGGCCGATTACGCGGGTCGACTGGTGGGCGCCGCCTTCCGAAGCGGCCAATTCATGTTCGCGGATACCGATCTCAAGATCGATCTCCCGCAAGTCCGGATCAAGGTCGACCGGGAGCGCGTCGCCGACCTCGGTCTTGACCTCGCCGAAGTCGGACGGCAGCTCGGAGTTCTGCTCGCCGGCGATTATGTCAACCGCTTTGCTGTGGAGGGCCGCGCATACAAGGTGATCCCGCAGGTCGGCGGCAGCGCGCGGGAGGTTGCTTCGCAGTTGCTCGACTACAAAGTTAGGACCCGCGGGGGCATGCAGGTTCCGTTCTCCTCCGTGGCCAGCTTGGAAAGCTCGGCTGCTCCGCGCACGCTGACGCGGTTCCAACAGGCGGACAGTTTCCGCGTTTATGGCGGCGTCGTTCCTGGGGTCACCAAGGCCGAGGCACTGAACACATTGGAGACGGCCGCTCGCGCCATCCTTCCATCAGGCTACACTGTCGATTTCGCTGGCGAATCGCGACAGATTCGGCAGGAGGGGACGACACTCTCCGGGACGCTCGGCTTCGCCATTCTACTGATTTACTTGGTCCTGGTGGCGCAGTTCGGAAGTTTTCGCGACCCCTTGGTGGTGCTGCTCGGTTCGGTGCCGCTTGCCCTCACCGCCGCCCTCCTGTTCACTTTCCTGGGCTACACCACAGTCAATATCTACAGCCAGATCGGGCTCATCACGCTGGTGGGCCTGATTGCAAAGAATGGCATTCTGATGGTCGCGTTCGCCAATGAGCTGCAAAAACGCGGCTACGAGAAGATCGATGCCATTCGCGAGGCTTCGGTCACCCGCCTGCGTCCCATTCTGATGACCACGGCGGCTACGGTGTTCGGGCACATGCCTCTGGTCTTTGTAACTGGCGCCGGCGCCGAGGCTCGGAACAGCATCGGCATCATGCTCGTGAGCGGGATGGCCATCGGCACAAGCTTTACCTTGTTCATCCTGCCCGCCGTCTACGTCCTGTTCGCATCCAAGCATCGTCCAGCGGCGGGGGCTGAACTGATCAGCGAGGACGCGGGAGTTCCTGCGGCACGATTTTCAACCGCGTAGGTTTGCGGCAGATGAATACCTTCTCGCCGCGCAAGAGACCGTACTCGACAGCTTCCTTCCCGCCGGCCGTAAATTCAGTCAGCTCGAAACCTGCCGATCGTAACCGATGGCGAAGATCAGCGCCGTACCAGCGCAAGTGGTCCACACGCCCAAAATGCAGGCGTCTTTCCTCGCTGTTGACAATCGCCGGATTTTCATAAGTTGCCTCCCATCCTTCGATGATCGGCACCATTATGAGCAGCCTCCCGGCGGGACGGAGAATGCGAAAGAGCTCAGGAATAGCCTTGGCATCATCGACGTGTTCGAGCACATGACTGCAGAGGACGACATCAATACTGTCGCTCTCCAGTGCGATGTCCTCAATATTGAGAGTGAGATCCGCACGACCCGGCTGCAATTGCGCCGTACGGTATTGTGGGTAACTGGGCCGCAGCCGGTCCGCTAACGGCTTTTCCGGCGCGAAATGCAAGATCTTCGCGCTTCTGTCGATGGGGAGAGAGGCAAAGGCCAAAGCCATCAGTCTTCGCCGCTCATTCGACTGGCAGCGCGGACATTCGCAGTCCCATCGAGGTGGCGTGCCGTAAGTGGTGAGATCAAAGATCCCTCTATATCCGCAAACCGGACAGGTCCGCGGGTACGCGTTGGCGCTCGAGCGCAACATCGCGAACAGCGCGCGGGTAGTGACGTGGTGACGAGCGAGCCGGCATGCAATCACCGCCACTCGCCCAATATGCGTCAGAGGATCACGCAGATTTGTCGGCAGGCGGTCCAACGAACGGCGAGCCAAGCCCATAGGAAAGCGCGGGCTCGAAATTCCATTCTCATTCCGTGTCGCTGGTCCGAGATCCTTCCTCAAACGCAGTTGCATTTCGCACCCCTAAACCGAGTGAACACGAAAGATTGTCTAAACACGCAAGCGACCGGTGAAATCCTGCTCCAGGCTGTGGTGGATTGAAAAAGGGCCACCTCGCATCTCGAGGCAGCCCTGGGTGTCTGCCACCAGCTTAACAGCGCTAAGGCACCTAGCGTTGCGCTTCACTCCCGGAAAATTGGGTAGCGCCAGTACACCGCCCGGGTGTCGGTGCTGTGAGCGCTCTCACCTTGCGCTGACGAAGGCTTCTGCTGTTCACGAATCTATTTGCACGCCGTTTGCACGCCGTTGTCAGCCTCCGGCGAACCTCTCGGTCTGTTGCGACAAAGGACCGCGCCGTCCTGCCCAGATCAACAACAGCAGCACCGAGACGAGAATGATAGCCG
>JBKOWI010000059.1:0-3738 GCA_046724315.1 Pseudomonadota bacterium
GCCTGTTGCGTGATAGGCGGCATTTGCGACCGCCGCAGCGGTGCCGACGATGCCGATCTCGCCGACTCCCTTCACGCCAAGCGGATTGAGGTGAGGCTCGCGCTCCTCAACGAAAATCACATCGATATCGTGGATGTCGGCATTCACCGGCACATGATACTCGGCAAAATTATGATTGATGAAGCACCCATAGCGGTGATCGATCACCGTCTCCTCGTGCAGCGCCATGCCGATGCCGCCGACAACGGCACCCATGATCTGACTCCGCGCGGTCTTCGGGTTGAGGATGCGCCCGGCCGCTACCGCACTGACGACGCGCACAACGCGCAGCATGCCGAGCTCCTCGTCGAGCCTCACCTCGGCGAATACGGCAGAATGGGTGTAATGCGAATAGCGCTGAAAGACTTTGGGGTCGGGCTTGGAGGTAACTTCCGACTTGATCGGATCGTTTAGACCCTGAAGCACATCGGTGAGCGCCATGGCGCGGGAGGGATCTCCCCTCACCCGCATCTCGCCGTCGACAAAAGTCACGTCGGCCGGCTCCGCGCCCTCAAGCGGAGCGTTTTTGATCTTGCCGGCACGCTTGAGCAGATCCTCACGGATTCCGTTGCAAGCCTCCATCACGGCTGACCCCGCCGAGGCGGCAGTCCACGAGCCACCTTCGACGGGCGCGACCGGCAAATCTGAATCGCCGACCTTGACCGTGACTTTGTCGATCGGGAGCCCGAGCATTTCGGCGCCGATCTGGGCGAGGATGGTATAGGTGCCCGTGCCGATGTCGGCGGTGCCGCATCCGATCTCCAGAGTGCCATCCGGTGCGAGCACCGCCCGTGCGCTCGTGGGCACGCGAAATGCTTCCCAGATTCCGGTTGCCATGCCATAGCCGACGAGCTCACGACCCTCGCGCATCGAGCGAGGCTCGGGTTTCCGCTTAGACCAGCCGAACCGCTCGGCACCGCGGTAGTAGCAGTCCTTCAGAGCCTTGCTGGTGTAGGGCTTGTCGTCATTCTGATCCCACTCGGAATAATTCCTGAGGCGAAGCTCGAGCGGATCGATGCCGACGGCATAGCTCAGCTCGTCCATGGCGCTCTCGATGGCATAGAGGGACGACGCGCCGCCTGGGGCCCGCATGTCGCAAGGGGTGAACAGGTCGATCTGCGTGAGCTTGGCGGTCGCGGCCGCGTCATTGCAGTGATAGAGCGCGCCCGTCCAGATGGCGGTCGGTTCCTGGTAATCCTCGAAGCGAGAGGTATTGGCGATCGCGTCGTGCCGGAGTGCCGAGAGGCTTCCGTCGTCCTCGGCTCCCAGGCTCAGGGTTTGGATCGTCTCCGGCCGGTACCCGACCGTGAACATCTGCTGCCGAGTGAGCGCAACCCTGACCGGCCGCTTGAGCCCGATGACCGCCAACACCGCCATGTTCAGCTGATAGTTCGGCCTTAGCGCGGTGCCAAAGGCTCCGCCCACATAGGGCGATAACAAGCGGACCTTATCCTTGGCGAGGCCGAACACGCTGCAAATGTAGCGATAGCAGTTCGGCGCACCTTGAGTCTTGTCGTAGACGGTGAGCCGTCCGTCTTCTTCCCATACCGCTGTCGTGCCGAAGCACTCCATGGGATTGTGGTGCTCGATCGGGGTGCGATAGGCGTGCTTGATCTTGATGGGCGATCGCGTGAGAGCCTTTTCGACGTCGCCGCGGGGCTCAGGATCCCATCCCGGGAATCGCTTCTTGCGCGGTTCGTAGGCCTTGGCGATTTGCGAGTCGATATCGGTGATTGCTTCCTCGGTTTCGTATTCGATTTCGACGAGCGTGGCGGCGAAGCGTGCGATCTCGAACTCCTCAGCGACCACCAACGCAACAGGCTGTCCCGCGAAGGAAATCGTGTCGTCATAGAGCGGCCGGAATGGTGAGCCTGGTGGAGCGGTTTCGTCGGCATATTTTCCGCTCGAGGACGCGATCTCGGGCCTGTTGTCGTGGGCGAACACCTCGATCACACCCGGCACTGCAAGCGCGGCGGCGCGGTCGATCTTCTTGATGCGTCCTTTGGCGATCTCGCTATTGACGACGAAACCGTGGGCGAGATTTGGCACGTTGAACTCGGCCGCATATTTTGCCTTGCCGGTCACTTTGAGGGGGCCCTCTATCCGCGATACAGGCTTGCCGATGCTATTCCTGGTGAAAGAGCTCATGACACCGCCTACCGGATCACTTTGACGGACTGAGACTGCGGCGTTCCGGCCGCGGCCTGCTCAAGCGTGCGTACGATCACGCGCCGCGCGAGCTCGATCTTGAAGCTGTTATGGGTAAAGCCCGAGGCATCGCGCAGAATGGCGTCAGCCACCTCGGCGAAAACCTTTCGGTCGGGCCGTTGTCCTTTGAGGCTTCGCTCGGCGTCGGAAATGCGCCAAGGCTTATGGGCGACGCCGCCAAGAGCCACGCGCCCGGTCTTGATCGCGCCATTCTCAAGCTCGAGGCCAGCGGCAACCGAGACCAGGGCGAAGGCATAAGACAGGCGGTCTCTGATCTTGAGATAACTGTAATTGCGACTGAACCCTTGAGGCGGCAGCTCGACCGCAGTGATGATCTCATCATGGGCGAGAATGGTGTCGAGCTCGGGCGTGTCCCCGGGGAGGCGATGAAAATCGGCGAAGGGAATTACGCGCGCGCCCTTCGGCCCGGTCACATGGACCGTGGCTTCCAGGACGGCGAGTGCGACACACATGTCGGAGGGATGCACGGCGATGCAGGATTGGCTCCAGCCGAGCACCGCGTTCATGCGGTTGAAGCCGTCGATCGCGCCGCAGCCTGTGCCGGGCTCGCGCTTATTGCAGGGCATGCTCGCGTCATAAAAATAGAGGCAGCGAGTGCGCTGGAGGAGGTTGCCGCCGGTCGACGCCATGTTGCGCAGCTGCGCCGAGGCTCCGGCGAGGATGGCGCTTGAAAGCAGCGGATAACGTTTCCTGATCCGCTCGTCGTAGGCAAGGTCGCTGTTGGGCACGAGCGCGCCGATGCGCAAACCGCCGGCATCGGTCTCCTCGATTTCCGTGAGTGGCAGGCCGGTGATGTCGATCAAGCGCGTCGGCCGCGCGACATTCTCCTTGATAAGGTCGATGAGATTGGTGCCGCCGGCGATGAAACGCGCGTTCGGATCAGTGCTGATTTGCTTGACCGCATCGCCGACGTCGCGCGCCTTGATGTAATCGAAATTGATCACGGCGCGGACTCCGGCGCAGCGCCCTTCATCACCTCCTCGATGGCGGCAACGATGTTCGGGTAGCAGCCGCAGCGGCAGATATTGCCGCTCATCAGTTCACGAATTTCGTCCGCAGTCTTCGCGTGACCCTCGGCGATAAGCCCCACGCCTGAGCAGATCTGACCCGGGGTGCAGTAGCCGCATTGGAAACCATCATGAGCGATGAAGGCCTCCTGTAACGGATGCAGCTTGCCGTTCGTGGCCAGGCCCTCGATAGTCGTGATCTCGGCGCCGTCCTGCATGACGGCAAGGGTCAGGCACGAGACGATGCGCCGTCCGTTGACGAGAATGGTGCAGGCCCCGCACTGGCCGTGGTCGCAGCCTTTCTTGGTTCCGGTGAGATCGAGATATTCGCGAAGCGCGTCGAGAAGTGTGGTCCACGGCCTGAGGGCAACTCGGCGCTCGACGCCGTTGATGCGAAGCGTGACGTCGCGCTTCGGTGGCGGCGCAAGCTCGCGCGCGTTTGGCTCGTGTTTACCCAGCGACA
>JBKOWI010000061.1:0-2982 GCA_046724315.1 Pseudomonadota bacterium
GTCCCGGCCATCCAATGGTGATTCTGAATGCTGGATCGCCTGGCCTATTGGATGCCCGGAACAAGTCCGCGCATGACGAGGAAGGCAGGCATGCCGAAATTTCTCGCGGGTTTTGCCCGCGAGGCATGAGGGGGATGGCGCACCGAAAAGCGCAAACCTATGGCTCATGCCTCCTCGCGGAAACACGCTGGCGCCTCTCGGCGCGCCAATCACGGCGTTTTCCGGCACCGGGCCCTGCTTTTCGTCGCCGACATCGTCGCGACTGGCCTGCCGGGATCTCAGCTAGCTCCTAGCGGGGACTCCTAGTGGTCCCGGAGGGAGCTCCGATGCCGCCCGAGCGCCTGACTTGCGTCGTCAGGCTCGCAGGCGCCGCACCTCGTCCCGCCTCTACGTTCGCCCTCGAGAACCGCCCTTCAACTGGACGAGGCCGGTTCAGTGTAAGTGCGGATTGTGGGGCGGGGATAAGGCTTGGTGTTTCACGAACACTTGTCATGCCCGCGCTTGCCGCGGGCATCCACATTTGAGGGCCACGCCGAAGTCGAAATCGTGGATGGGCGGGCCAAGCCCGGCCATGACAATTGTTTACGACCAACACCAACACTCGTCATGCCCGCGAAGGGCATCCACGATTTATTGATTGATCGTCTCGTAGTAGGGCAGTTTGAATCCCGAAGTCCGCCGTAACAAAAGAGAAAGACGAAGCTAGCGAGACCAGCGAGCCTTGACGGCTCTGCGCGCCGCTTTCTGACCTCTGTTTAGGGGTCATCTATCCCTGGTTCCCCTTTTTCCAGATTGCCAGCCATTGATCCTCAAGTACCCGTAGGCACGCGGAGAGTTGGGCTAGCGTGCGCTCGGCCTCAGTGGCGTCCACTCCTCTATCCTTCAGCTCGGCAATAATCTCTTTTTGTCGAGCCATCAGACGCGCCCCGCTGGCTACGTGGTCGTGTATTAAGTGCGCTGTGCTTTCCATCCCGCATTATATCACGCAATGGCGGGCTTCGGCTTCATTACAACCGATGCCACATTCAAAGTGGCCCACTACCGATCGTCTCGTAGAGATCATTCCTTTGTGGATTTATCGCGTGAATCAACCGCACCGTCCATGCGCGAGGCCAATGCTTCACGGTCTTCTCGCGCTGAATTGCGCCCACGATCGTGTCGTGATGCTCGCACCAGACGAGGCGAGTGAGCCCATAACGCCGGGTAAAGCCTCCTCCTAAATCTTCTCGATGCTGCCAGACGCGCCGGGCGAGATCGCGTGCCACGCCCGTGTCCATTTCGCGTGTTCGTAAGGATGTGGACCCATCCGCCCGGCATGCGGAGATTTTGCCAAAGCGTGGATGGCCGGGCCAAGCCCGGCCATGACAGAGGCGACCCCACCCGGCGTGCTAAAGCACGCCGACCTCCCCCTTTCAGGGGGAGGTTTAGTTAGCGGGAGAGGCGGCGCTTGTTGGCCCGCACGATCGAGCGGTAGCGGCGCATCACGCGCTCGACCGGCGCGCCGGCGGCAAGACTGGTCGCGGCTTCGGCGAAGGCGAAGCCCTTCTCGGCCACCATGCGCAGCGCCTCACGCTCGGCGTGCGGCCCGCCACTCGCGAGCTTCATCAGGCGCAAGCCCATAACCTCTTGCGCCTCGGCGCAGAGCAGCGCCGAGTCGAAGGCAAAGTCCATCCAGGCCTTGATCATGATTGTTCCCCCCGTCTTACCGGCCCGCTTCTGAACAGACGGGCCTGGCTCCCGGGCCTAATTTACTCGCGAGCACGGCAATTGTCTCGGACATCTCGGTCACAGTCCTATCCTTGTCATCGCCGGGCCTGACCCGGCGATCCAGTAAGCCCGGCGCGAGCCCTTGAAATGAAGGCTGGTGTTTACTGGATGCCCGCTTTCGCAGGCATGACAAAGTGGCGAATGGCAGGGGTTAGCGGCGAGAGCCTGCGAAAATGCCGAACAGCAGACCGAGGCCGAATGCGACGAGCAGCGTCACATGCGGGTTGCGCTCGGAGGCATCGTGAAGCTCGTCCCAGGCATCGGCGGCGGCGCCCCGCGCCCGGTCGAATTCCCGGCCCGCCCGGCGCGACACGTCGGAGGCGAAGTCGCTGGCCTTGCGCGCGGCGTCGGAGGCATAGTCGCTCACGTCCTCGCCGATATTGCGCGCGGTGTCGGCGGCAGACTTGGCGGCGTCGCGGGCTTCGTGGGCTGCGGGAGAGTTGGCGGCTTGCCTGAAGGCTTGGTTGGCGGTCGTCATCTCACTGTCCTTGTTGTTAGGCCAGCGGGACGCAGGCCGTTGTGGGGAGTGTGACCGACTAACCTGCGGCGATTGCAGAATGTTCCTATTGGGCCGACCAGTTGCCCGCGGGTAATACCCGCTGCAATGAAGGCACGCATGTGGCGGCTGCCATGCTGCTGCCGCGTCCGCGCAGGAACCTGCCTTGGGCTCCAAAGGTTAACGACGGCGAGGAGCCCAAGGGGGGGTACTATGCGTCGAGTTGGCAGCGCTCTGCCGTTGGAGATCCGTGCGTGGCTCGTGGCGGCGAGCGCGGTTCTGTTCGGCTCTCTCGCGACCCCTCCCCTGATCAAACATATCGGTCTATGGCAGCATCGGATCGAGGCGCCGCTTCCTGAGCTTGCGCCGGTTCCCTCTGAGGTAGGCGTTCCGCAACAGCCGAGCCAGAGCGTGAACCGCGAGAGCAAGGCCGCGCGCGAAGCGGTGCATGCAGCGACGCCCACAGCTGCCGCGCCGCGGGCCGAGACGCGAGCGAAGCCGCAAGAGATGACGGTGGACGAGACCCGTCCCGCCGAGACCGGCCGCGCGTCCTGGTACGATTTCAACACCGCAACCGCGAGCGGTGAAATCATGGACGGCGACGCGCTCACCGCGGCGCACCGCACGCTTCCGCTTGGCTCACACGTGCTGGTCGAGAATCTCGCCAACGGCCGGTCGGTCGTGGTGCGCATCAACGATCGCGGGCCGGTCGTGAAGGG
>JBKOWI010000070.1:0-9173 GCA_046724315.1 Pseudomonadota bacterium
GCATATGGAGGCGGCCCATAAGGCAATGGGCATGTGACTAGTAGCAGCCGCCGCAAAAAAATATTTGCTCGGTTATTTGTTCGGCCTGCCCGGCAAAATCGTACCCGAAGCTTAGTCCCTGAAATAATTGGCGCCCCGTAGGGGTTTCGAACCCCTGTTTCCGGCGTGAGAGGCCAGCGTCCTAGGCCACTAGACGAACGGGGCGTCGGGCCGCGCCCAAAGCTATAGCGTGCGCTTCGAAGCTCAATCAAGGCTTATCGATGCGATACCGCTTCGCTGCTTGAGCGCGGCTTATTGCGGTTTCATGTACACGCGGGCAACGATCTTGCCGGTCTTGAGGTCGATGACCGCGATCTCGGAGCCCGCAGGCGAATTCAGATGGAGCGCGAGCCGGTCGCCATCGAGGGCAAGCGAGGTGACCGTCGCATCCTTAGGAATGGGAAGCTCCGACTCCATGCCTTGCAGCGAGGCCCCTGCCCTACCGCCGCTTTGCCCCCCGCCGGAGGCCTGATAGACGATAGCCGCAAGTACGGAGGCAAAGCCGCCGACGAGCAGAAGCCCCATCACAATCACGGCGATTTTCAGCACCCGCACCTGGCGCGGGGTGAACACCGTCCCCGGCAAGGGAGTATTGTCGGGCTCTCTTGCCACCGCCATCGCTTAAAGACCTCATGCCTCGACCAAACAAAACTCCCACGCAGGAGCGGTTCACGGCCGAAGCCGACCAGAGCCATGAAGGCCAGAGGCTCGATCGCTTCCTGTCGGAGCGCCTGCCCAACTTGAGCCGCACGCGCGTACAGACCCTCATCCGGCAAGGACATGCCTTACGGGGCGGCGCGACCATAGAGGACGTGAAATATCGGGTCAAACCGGGCGACCGCTTCGAGCTCACCCTGCCCCCCGCCGCTCCGTCAGAACTCGGTGCGGAGTCCATTCCGCTCACTATCGTCTACGAGGACGATCAGCTGATCGTCACCGACAAGCCTGCAGGTCTCGTCGTGCATCCAGGCGCAGGCCACGCCACTGGCACGCTCGTCAATGCGCTGATCGCGCATTGCGGCGCCAGCCTCTCAGGAATCGGCGGCGTGGCGAGGCCCGGCATCGTGCATCGCCTCGACAAGGACACGAGCGGGCTCATGGTCATCGCCAAGACCGACCAGGCACATCATGCGCTCGCAGCGCAGTTCGCCGACCATGGCCGAACCGGCGAGCTCGAGCGCGGCTATTTCGCCCTCGTGTGGGGCGCGCCAAACAGGCCGCAGGGTGTGATCGATGCGCCGATCGGACGCCATCCAACGAGCCGGACCAAGATGGCCGCGCTCAAAGACAGGGGACGCGAGGCTGTGACCCATTGGCGCGCGGTCGCGACCTTCGGCCGCGGAAAAGAGAAGATCGCCTCTCTGCTCGAATGCACGCTCGAGACCGGGCGCACGCATCAGGTGCGCGTGCATTTGAGCGCGATCGGCCATCCTTTGATCGGCGATTCGCTTTACGGCCCCGGCTTCAAGTCCAAGCTGCGCAAGCTTCCCGAGCCTCTGCGCGGCAAACTTGCCACTTTGGGCCGCCAGGCGCTGCATGCTGCGCATCTTGCTTTCGTGCATCCGGTCAGGGGCACATTACTCAAATTTAATAGTGCGCTTCCTCCCGAGCTCTCCGAGATCGTTGATGATTTCAAGGAACTGTGAATTGCGGACAGGCTTTAATCTCTGTGACAAAGGTTTTATAGAGAGAGGTTCGCCGGGGTGGGGGCAGTTTGGTGGAAAATATGCGGCTCTCAACGGCCGCAGGAGACGGGCTCTCATGGCCGCAAGAAGTTTGCCGAGTGTTGGCGCGCATGGGGGACTGACGCGCTACCTCGAAGAAATCAGACAGTTTCCGATGCTGGAGCCGCAGCAGGAGTACATGCTCGCCAAGAGCTGGCGTGAGCATGGCGACCGCGACGCTGCGCATCAGCTCGTCACCTCTCACCTGAGACTCGTGGCGCGCATCGCCATGGGCTATCGCGGCTACGGGCTGCCCATCGGCGAGGTGATCTCCGAAGGCAATGTCGGCTTGATGCAGGCCGTGAAGCGCTTCGATCCAGACAAGGGCTTCAGACTTGCGACCTATGCCATGTGGTGGATCAGGGCAGCGATCCAGGAATACATCCTGCGCTCGTGGAGCCTGGTGAAGATGGGCACCACGGCCGCCCAGAAGAAGCTCTTCTTCAACTTGCGCAAGATCAAGGGCCAGCTCAAGGCGCTCGACGAAGGCGATCTTCGGCCGGACCAGGTGAAGCGCATCGCGACCCAGCTCGGAGTGACCGAGGAGGACGTCGTGTCGATGAACCGGCGGCTTGCCGGCGACTCATCGCTCAATGCGCCGGTGCGCAATGATGCGGAGAGCGGCGAGTGGCAGGACTGGCTGGTCGACGACACCATGGACCAGGAGACGGCGCTAGCCGAGTCTGAAGAGCGCGACATCCGCCGCGAGATGCTAAGCAACGCGCTCAAGGGATTGAACCCGCGCGAGCGCCGCGTGTTCGAGGCGCGCAGGCTGGCCGAGGATCCGCTCACGCTTGAAGAGTTGTCGGCCGAATTCGGCGTGTCCCGCGAGCGCATCCGGCAGATCGAGGTGCGCGCCTTCGAGAAAGTACAGAAGGCAGTGCAGAAGGCCGCCGCCGCTTCGGCGCATACGCCTGAGCCCGCTCCCGCGGGCTAAGTGAAGCAGCTCACCTCAAGCGGCGTCGAGATCGCTTATCTCGATGAGGGCAAGGGACCGGCGGTCGTCGTCGGCCATTGCTCGAGCGCCTCGCACAAAGAATGGCTGCCGCTGATAGAAGCGCTGAAGGCCGACTGGCGCGTGCTTGCTCCCGACCTCATCGGCTATGGCAGCTCGGCACCATGGCCGGCCGACAAGCCGTTCAAGGCCGAAGCCGATCTCGACGTGCTGACGGCCATAGCCAAAAAGTCTAGAGGCGCGTTGCACCTTGTCGGTCACTCCTATGGCGCTGCGCTGGCGCTAGAGACGACGCGGCGGCTCGGAAACCGGGTGAAGAGCCTCACTCTTGTCGAACCCGTCTCGTTTCATCTCCTGCGCCAAGAGAGAAGGCCGGAGTGGGGCGAGGTCGAGCAGCTCGGCAAGGCTGTGCTCGGCGGGGTCGCCAACGGGGACGATCGCGCGGCAGCAGCAGCCTTCATGAGCTATTGGCTCGGACGCTGGCGCTGGCGGCTGTCGCCCGAGCGCTTCAAGAGCGCAATCGTCGCGACGATTCCCAAGGTCGCGCTCGAATTCGGGATCATCGTCGAGGCGCCAACTACGCTCAAAGATTACGCATCAGTCACCGTTCCCACGCTTTTGATCAAAGGCAGCAAGACACGCGCGCCCACCCGTGCTGTGGTCGATCTCCTCGGCGAAGCTTTGCCGAATGCGAAGGTCGCGACGCTAAAGGGCGCGGGCCATATGAGCCCGTTCACCCATCCCGCCGAGCTCAACCGGTTGATACTCGATCACCTCGCCGCTCAGCGGTAACCTTCACGCCGTCCCCGTCGCCAAGCTCCTCGACGTCGCGCGCGAACAGCTCCTCGAGCTCTTTCGCCTGGGTCATGGCGTTGGCGCGAACCTTCTCAAGATCCGTGTAGTACTGGTAGTCCTCGTAAAGACGCCGCTCGTCGAGCCGCTTGAATGTCTCGACCAAGCGCCTGACCTCCGCCTCTTTGAGGCCGAGGCCGCGCAACAAATCCTTGGTCAATTCGAGTGCAGCAAGGAAGGTCTCGCGCTCGATGATGGTAACGCCGAGATCCATCAGCTTGTGCACATGGGTCCGGTCACGCGCGCGCGCATAGATCGGCAGATCGGGAAAATGCGCGCGCACCATTTCCGCTACCCGAAGCGAGCTGTCGACCTTGTCGATGGCGAGCACGAAAGCACGAGCCTTGTCGGCGCCCGCCGCGCGCAAGATATCGAGGCGGCCTGCATCGCCGTAGTAGATTTGCGCGCCGAAGCGCCGCACAAAATCCACCTGCTCGACGCTCGCATCGAGCGCGGTGAAGGGAATCTGCCGGGCGCGAAGGATACGGGCCACGATCTGGCCGAAGCGCCCGAAGCCGGCGATAATCACGTGTTCCTCTCCGCCAGCCGGCGTATCGTATGGCGGCGCCTCGGGACGCAATGCATCTTCCACCTTGTCGTCGATGAGCAGCAGCAAAGGCGTAGCCGCCATCGAAAACGTCACGGCAAGGATCAGCAGATTGGCCGTGCCCTGCTCGATTACACCCTGCGTTGCCCCGGCGCCAAACAGCACGAAGGCGAACTCGCCGCCTTGACTGAGCACGAGGCCGAGGCGTCTGGCGGCAGCGCTGTCCAACCCCCACCAGCGGCCGAGCAGATAGAGAATGCTCGCCTTCAAAGTGATCAGGACTCCCACGATAGCGATAAGCTGTAGCGGCTCGGCCAGCACCACGCTGAGGTCGATCGACATCCCCACGGCGATGAAGAACACCGCGAGCAGCAGACCTTCGAATGGCGCGATGTCGGCTTCGATCTGGTGGCGGTATTCCGAATCGGCAAGCAGTGCGCCGGCGATGAAGCTGCCCAATGCCGCCGAGAGTCCCACGGCTTCCATGATCAGCGCAACGCCGACCACCGTGAGCAGAGCACTCGCCGTCATCGCCTCGCGCACGCCGGTCGCGGCGACAAAGCGGTAGAGCCGGCTCAACAAAAAGCGGCCCACCACGATCACCCCGAAAATAGTGAGAATGGCAAGAACCGCACTCTTGAAATCCATCGTGGTCTCGGCGTGGCCGAGCGCAAACAACGGAACCAATGCGATCAGCGGAATCGCCGCAAGGTCCTGGAACAGCAGCACCGAGAAGGCGAGCCGGCCGTGGCGCGTGGTGAGCTCATTCTTCTCCTCGAGCACCTGAAGCGCAAAGGCGGTCGAGGACATCGAGAGCGCAAGTCCAATGAACAGCGCTTGAGCCGCGTTGAGCCCGATCGCAATCCCGATTGCGGCAATCACGACAGAGGTGATGACGAGCTGTGCCGCGCCGAGCCCGAAAATCGCCGAGCGCATGGCCCATAGCCGCACCGGGCGAAGCTCGAGTCCGATCACGAAGAGCAGCATCACCACGCCGAACTCCCCGAAATGCAGGAGCTTGCTGACGTCATCCAGCGCGTAGAGCGGACCAAGCACATAGGGTCCAATGATCACGCCGGCAGCGAGATAGCCGAGCACAGCGCCCATGCCGAGCGAGCGGCCGAGCGGCGCAGCGATGGCGGCCGCAGCTAGAAACACTGCTACTTGAATGAGTTGCGCTGTGACCATTTGGCTCGCTTCCCGACTCCCTCACTCGCCTCGGTAGCACGCGAGCCGTTGTCGCAGCCAGGCCCACATTTGGCCGCAATTGCTCGAGGGCCGGCTTGTCTCTAGGATTGCTGATCGGGGCCTGACCGCGGCCGCCCCGTGAGGCAATTCGCCCAAGCGCCGCTCCGTAAGGCTATCGCCTAACCCGCGGAGTGGGCTGCCATGGGCACGATCGAGACTTCACCCAAACCGACTTTCCAGGAAGCGCTCGCCGTCTGGGCCAAGATCGGGGTCCTGTCTTTCGGGGGTCCGGCCGGACAGATCGCGCTCATGCATCGTGTCCTCGTCGACGAACGGCGCTGGATCAGCGAGGAGCGCTTTCTGCACGCTCTCAATTTTTGCATGCTGCTGCCGGGACCTGAGGCCATGCAGTTTGCCACCTATGTCGGCTGGCGGCTGCACGGCACGACCGGTGGGCTTGTCGCCGGCATGCTCTTCGTTCTGCCCGGCGCTTTCGTCGTGCTCGCTCTCAGCATTGCTTATGCGTTCTATGGCCAGGTACCGCTCGTCGAGATCGCGTTCCTTGGCATCAAGGCCGCAGTGCTGATGATCGTCGTAGAAGCGCTTCTCAGGGTCGTACGCCGTGCGCTGCGCGGCCCTTACGATGTCGCGATCGCTGCCGCGGCTTTCATTGCTATCTTCTTCTTTGCAGCCCCCTTCCCGCTCATCATCGCTGGCGCTGCGATGATCGGATTCCTGCTGCCGCACAGGCGCCCCACCGCACCCAGTCAGCTCGCGGACTCTCCGGTCTCGCTATCGCGCACGCTACGGACCGCGGCGGTGTGGCTAGCGATTTGGATCGTGCCGCTCGTTCTGCTCGCAGTGCTGCTCGGCCGAACCCACGTAACAACGGACATCGCCCTGTTCTTCTCGAAGCTAGCGATCGTGACGTTCGGGGGCGCCTATTCGGTGCTCGCCTATATGGCGCAGCAGGCGGTGGAAACGTATGGCTGGCTGAGCGCGGGCGAGATGCTCGACGGGCTCGGCCTTGCCGAGACGACGCCCGGTCCGCTGATCCTCGTAACCGAGTTCGTCGGCTTTCTTGCCGGCTTCCGGCACGGAGGCGAGCCGAAGCTCGCGCATGGACTGCTCGGCGCAGCGGTCACGCTTTGGGCGACCTTTGCGCCGTGCTTCCTGTGGATCTTTACCGGCGCGCCCTATGTCGAGCGCCTAGGCTCAAACCCTCGCCTTGCTGGGGCGCTTGCCGGCGTCACGGCTGCGGTCGTCGGCGTCATTTTCAATTTAAGTCTCTGGTTCGCGCTCCACGTCCTGTTCGGCGCGGTCACCGCGACATGGCATGGTCCGCTGCGCCTGTGGACGCCTGATCCCGCAAGCCTCAACATGGAGGCTCTGACGCTATCGATATTTGCCGCCTTGCTTCTGTTCAGCTTGCGCTTCGGCATCGTGAGCACACTCGCGCTCACCGCGGCGGGTGCGCTCGCCTGGTCGCTCTCTCAGGGCGCGATATAGCGCCCTCGTGCAAGATCAGCTTGTGTTGTCGCGACGGCTAGCGCGGCACCCAGCGATTCACAAACGGCGCGCGCACCCAGGTGCCGTACCGGCCGTTATAGACCCGCACGAAGGGCGCAGCGACCCAGGTACCGCCATGCGTATCAACTTCGGCGAACGGCGCACGCACATAGGTGCCATTGCCCGAGCAGAGACCACGACGCCAAGCTTTTCTTGAGCAGTAGTAGACGGGCTGGACGTCCGACGCGTGCGCCGGATGCGCGACTGTACCAGGTGCTGCTGATGCCGTCGCGGGCAATAGCGCAAGAGCCGCCACCGCCGAAGCTGCTGCGAGACCAAGACCTGCAAATCGCATGGATATTCTCCTTACTGGTTTTGACTGCCGTGTGCCCGACGCGAGCTCGCGGTGGAATGTGCCGAGGCTGCCACGCACATGCAAGTGCAAATTAGAGCCAACCTTTGCGTTTGAAATAAATGTAAGGCAACACCGCCGCGAGAACCATCAGGACCAGCGCAAACGGATAGCCGAAGAACCAATCGAGTTCCGGCATGTGATGAAAATTCATGCCGTAGATCGAGGCGAGCAGCGTCGGCGGCAGAAACACAACTGCCGCCACCGAGAAGATCTTGATGATGTCGTTCTGCTGGATATTGATCATGCCAAGCGTCGCGTCGAGCAGGAAGATGATCTTGCTGGACAGGAAGGTGATCTGATCCATGAGCGAGGCGACATCGCGTGCGGCGGTCCTGATGCGTCCCTGCAGAGGCTTGCCGAGTTTGCGCTCGTTGGCAACATGCACGAGAAAGGTGAGCAGCCGTCCGAGCGAATGAGCGCTCTCGCGCGCCTTCGAGCTGATCTCGCCCTCGCGCCCGATCGCGCGTAACAAGATGTCGAAGCGCCGCTGCCGTGTGGCGACGCCGCCTTTGATCTCGAAGATCGAATGGGACAGTCCCTCGACCTCGGCCTGAATCCGCTCGATGAAATCGGCGAGCCGGTCGACGATGGTTTCAATCAGCCCGATCAGGATCGTGGCGCCATTGTTCAGGTCTGTCTCCGAGCGGTTGCACCGCGCGACGTAAATAGAGAAGGCGCGGGGCTCGGCGTAGCGCACGGTGATGAGGCGTTGTCCGGCGAGGATGAAGGTGACTGGCGTTGCTCGAGGTTCGCCCTGCTCCGGCTGATAAATTAGCGTCGCAGTCATGAAATAGGCCCCGGCTTCCTGGTAAAGGCGGCTCGAAGCCTCGATCTCCTGCTGCTCCTCTCGGGTTGGGACCTCGATCCTGAGACCTCTTTCGACCTTCGCTTCCTCCTGCGGGGTAGGGTTGAGGAGATCGATCCAGACTGCCTGCTCAGTGATCTTGGGGCGCCCGGTCTGGCGCTTAAGCTCGCCCGCTCGGGTTTCGTAGACGGTTAGCACGAGACCTCCCCTAGCGTCTGCTGCGGAGCTTGCACCGCCCCTTCAGCCGGCTGACCTTACACCAGGGCTTGCTTATTGCCACTGAGACAATCAAGCCGAATCAAGGTGTTCGAGGTCTTGTTTTAGTTCTTCTGCACGATGCAGGCGCCGCCGGCCGTCCGCAGCTTGCTGCACAGCGCATCGGCTTGGGTGCGGCTGTCGGCACCGATCTGCACCATGTACATGTAGCCTCGTCCGCGGCTCAAATTTCGCTCGGGCAGAACAAACGGATCCTGGCTCCCGAGGACCGAGGCATAGCGCACCCTGATGCGAGCGAACTCGTCCAGCGCCTTGGCCTTCGAGAATGCAGTCGACACATGCACGCCCCAAGGCCGCCAGGCTCCGCTCGCAGTCAGCGGCTCGGTCTCGTAGACCGCGCGCACCACGAGCGGCGCGAGCTTGCGGCACGACTCTTGGACCTCCTGTCCTTTCGCCTTGAGCGAAGTCGGAAGGTCAGTCTCGGCGAGCTTCCATTCCGCGGCGGCGCGGCCGGTAACGAACTGGACATAGGCCTCCGTTTCCCAGGGAAGGCCGCTATTTCCGGCGAGCCACCCGCGCACGCGCTCTTCGCCCGCGTTATAGGCGGCGGCGGCAAGGCCGAAATTCCCGAACTCCCGCAGAAGGTCGGCAAGCAGGCTCGCGGAATGCATAATGGCCGACTTCGGCTCGAACGGATTGTCGAGCCCACGGTCGATGGCTGTGCCCGGCATGAACTGCGCAATCCCTTGCGCTCCCTTCGGGCTCACTGCGCTCGGATTGAAACGGCTCTCGCGCCAGATGAGTCGCACAAACGCCATGGGCGGCAAGCCTCGCGACTCGGCTTGCTGCTGCATGATGGGGCAGACGATGTCGACGAAAGGCTTGGGCCCTGCGGCAACCAGTCCCGCTGCCTTGGTCCCGGC
>JBKOWI010000164.1:0-5861 GCA_046724315.1 Pseudomonadota bacterium
GGCTAACGAGATCGCCGAGATGAAAGAAATCATCGACAAGACGGCGCCCGATCTCGTCATCACCCAGGACCTTGGGCTCGGCATGATGCTGTGGATGACCCATTTCTTTCCGGAGGAAGGGTGGGCTGAGCTGTACAAACGCCGTTCGCTCGCCGTGCTCGACCGGATGTGGATCGAGGACGGCTATTTCTGCCGCGAGTCCCACCTGCCCGAGATGCGCTTTGCCTTCACCAATTATGGCGTGTCGATCGGCCTCCAGGCGGCCGATGCGATGCTCGAGCGTGTCGAGCGGTTGAACGCGTATGTCGAGCAGTACCGGTCTGGCGACGAGTACGACCGGGCCGCCATCACCCACGTGATGGCGTGCAACTCGCATTTCCCCGGTCCCTGATCAGAGCAGGGCAGGCGGCTGCAAGGGCGCCCTAGACGGCGTTTTTTGGTCTTGCGGCGAGGGGCGCCGCCGCTCAGACTCCCGTGCGGCCGCTGAGGGAGAGCATCAGAGCGCGCGCAAGTGGATCAGATCGTCCAGGCTTCGTTGCCGGCCCGCGGGAGGGGGATGCTACCCCAGGTGCGGAATCTGGCGCAGCATTTGCCGTGGGGCTCCATCGCAGCGGTCTTCGCGCTCCTGGCGATGAGCGCGCTCGCGATAGACTTCTCTTGTACCGGGGCGGATCCGGATGAAGTTGCGGGCAGCCTAAGCGACCAATTGTTTTCGAGCTTCGCGGATTTCTTTGGCAATCTCTATGACGATTTCACCTTGCAGATTCTGTTCGGCATGGCGCTGCTCGGCTTTGCGCTGGAACGGCTGATCCCTGCGCGCGAGCAGCCAGGGTCCAACCGCTTCTTCAATATCCCCTATAGCGTCTTGGCGCTCGTCTTCGTCGGCGCGATTTTTCCTTTTCAGATTGCCATTGCCGAGGCGATCACGGGATGGCTTGGCATTCAGAACATCTTCAATCTCAACTTCGATACTCACGGCTCGATCGCGCTGGTTGTCCTCGCCATGCTGGTCGAAGCCTTGGTTACGGATTTCTTCTTCTATTGGTTCCACCGCTGCCAGCACACCGTCTCAGTTCTGTGGCAGGCGCATATGCTGCATCACAGCGACATGGCGCTCAATGTGACCACCACGCATCGCGTGCATTTTGTCGAGCACTTGTTGACCCCCTTCTTCATGATCACACCGATCATGTTGCTGTTCGAGCTGCCGGACCGGACTATCTACTGGATCGCTCTGGCGCCGACGGTTTGGTCATATGTCGTGCACGCCAATGTTAGAGTTGGGTTCGGCAGGTTCTGGTGGCTCTTGTCGAGCCCGCAATATCACCGCATCCATCACTCTATCAGGGCTGAGCATCGCAACAAGAATTTCGCGGTGTGGTTCCCCTTGTACGACGTGATGTTCGGCACCGCTTGGCGACCGAGAGTTGGAGAATTCCCCGAAACGGGCATCGACGGCATTGAGGTGTCCAACATGTCGGATGCCTTCATGCTTCCCTTCACTCGCTGGTGGGAGATGGGAAAGAGCCTCGGCAAGAAGGCTCGCATCTAAACAGTATTGGGAGGGGGCCGAGTGGTCGTATTTAGTCGATTGGCCTTGCTTGCTTTGCGCTCGGCTTGAGCTAGCCCGTGGGACTGTTTCTGCTGCCGATCCAGATGAGGCGATTATTCGAGCGACTTGCGGTCGTATCGTCCGCGCCGACGTTACGGCGAGCCGGGCTTACCAGCGATAAGGTATTGTGCGGACGGAGCTTCCGCACCCAGGGCAGGTCGAGCGCGTCGGGTGCCTCATAGTTATACATCCGCGTCGGCATGTTGATGATGATGGCCTCCGACGTGCCGATGTTTTTCCAACCATGATAGAGGTTGGGCGGGATGATGAGCAGCCCCGGATTTTTCTCGCTCAGGGTGAACTCGTTTACGCGTCCCGAAGTCGGAGAGTCCCGACGACCATCGAATACGACGATCGTAACGAGCCCGCTCACCACGAACAGGCGGTCCGTGCTCTTCTGATGTAGGCCCCAGGCGCGGATGCGTCCTGGCAAGGTGGTGGTGACATGAACCTGGACAACCGGATCAACGAGTTCGGCCAGCTCGCGCGCGCCACCTCTGTCACGTGCCCATCCTCGTGAGGCACAGGTCTGATCTGGCGAAGGATTAGGCCACCGATGGGAACGAGGCGGAGCCGACCTTCAGCGCTCACTGCCGAATGCTTAGCAAGCAGCTCTTCGCCGCCGACGACATTGGGGATGTTTGTGCTTGGATGCTCGGGCAAATCCATTGCTTGGAGGCCTCCTCCAGCCGTTGAGGCTAACATGAAGCGGTCGCGGTCCAAAGAATCGTCCAGGTGGCGACCCCGATAAATCAGGCTAACCGCTGGCGGCGCGGCGCTGGTCGTCTGAGGCGGCGAAGGCCTCGGCCACCGGCGCCTGAGCGGGCTCGAGCGCCGCAGCGATGGCGTCGTCAACCGTCGAAAGCCAGACGAAGCGCACTGCATTGCGCGCCTGCTCCGGAACGTCCTCGTAGTCCTTCTTGTTGCGGTCGGGCAGCATCACCGTGGTGATGCCGGCGCGAACCGCTGCCAGCACTTTGTTCTTGACGCCACCAATAGGCAGCACCAGCCCGCGCAGCGAGATCTCGCCAGTCATGGCCGTATCGCTCCTGACTGTCCGCCCGGTGAGCAGCGACACGAGCGAGGTGAACATGGCGACGCCTGCGCTCGGCCCATCCTTGGGGATGGCGCCCGCTGGGACATGGACGTGGATGTCCGACTTCTCGAACAAGGCAGGGTCAATGCCCAGCCGCGACGCACGCGCCTTGACCAGGCTGAGCGCAGCCTGCGCGCTCTCCTTCATCACCTCGCCGAGCTGGCCGGTGAGAATCAGCCGGCCTGAACCCGGCACGCGGGCAGATTCGACGAACAGAATGTCGCCTCCGGTCGGCGTCCAGGCGAGCCCAGTCGCAACGCCGGGCACACTCGTGCGCATCGCCACCTCGCTCTCGAATCTGCGGGCGCCTAGGATCGCATGCAGCTGCCCGGGCTCGATCTTCATGCGCTGGGTGTCGCCTTCGGCAATCCGCATCGCCGCATAGTGCAGGATGGCGCCTATGTCGCGCTCGAGATTGCGGACGCCGGCCTCGCGCGTGTAGTCGCTGATGATGGCGCGGATCGCCGGTTCGGTGATCTCGCCCTGCTCGGGCGTGAGCCCGGTGGCAGCGAGCTGGCGCTTGACGAGGTAACGCTTGGCGATCTCGACTTTCTCGTCCTCGGTGTAGCCGGGAAGCTCGATCACCTCCATGCGGTCGCGCAACGGACCAGGAATGGCGTCGAGCACGTTCGCCGTGCCGATGAACATGACACGGGAAAGATCGAACGGGACCGCGAGGTAGTTGTCGCGGAAGGTCGGGTTCTGCTCGGGGTCCAGCACTTCCAGGAGCGCGGCCGACGGGTCGCCGTGGAAGCTCGCGCCGAGCTTATCCATCTCGTCGAGCATCATCACCGGGTTGCGCGTCTCGGCCTTCCTGATCGCCTGGATCACGTTGCCAGGCAGCGCCCCGATATAGGTCCGCCTGTGGCCCCGGATCTCGGCCTCGTCATGCACACCGCCGAGGCTCAAGCGAACGAATTTCCGCCCCATGGCGCGCGCGATCGACTGGCCGAGCGACGTCTTGCCGACGCCGGGAGGGCCGACGAAGCAGAGGATCGGGCTTTTGCCTTCGGGCTTGAGCTTACGCACCGCGAGGTATTCGAGGATGCGTTGCTTGACCTTGGGCAGGCCGTAATGGTCCTCGTCGAGGATACGGCGCGCTTCGGCAATGTCGATACGGTCGTCGGAAGCCTTCGACCACGGGAGCTCGATCAGCCAGTCGAGATAGGAGCGGATCATGCCGTGCTCGGCCGAGGCCTCAGGCATGCGCTCGAGCCGCTTCAGCTCCTTACGCGCCTGCTTCTCGGCCTCCTCGGGCATACCGGCCTTGTCGATCGCCTCGCGCAGCTCGGCGATCTCGGCCTGACCTTCCTCGCCTTCGCCGAGCTCTTTCTGGATCTGGCGAAGCTGCTCGCGCAGGATGTGCTCGCGCTGGCGCCCGGCAAGCGACTCTTGCGTTTGCTCACCGATCTGCTTCGACAGGCGCAGCACCTCGATCTGCTGGGCGAGATAGCGCAGCAGCTTGTCGAGCCGCTCGGACACGTCGACGGTCTCGAGCAGATCCTGCTTCTCGGCAGGGCTCAGGTCGGAGACATTGGCGATAAAGTCGGCGAGGGCCGACGGCGACTGGATCTGCTCGATCGCAGTGGCGATCTCCGCCGGCATGTTGGGCAAAAGCGAAATCGCCTCGCGCGCTCGCTCCTTCAATTGATGCATGCGTGCAGCGACCTCGGTCGAAAAGACCTCGGCCTCGCCCACTTCGTCCACACGGGCGACGAGATAAGGATAGCCGGGAAGGAACTCGACCACGCGGAAGCGCCGCCGGCCGCGGGCAACGAGATGATGGTTCCCGTCAGGCGCCGTGACATAGCGAAGAATCTCGGCGACCGTGCCAACGCGATGCAGATGCTCTGGCCCTGGCGCATCGATCGACGGGTCGTTCTGCAGCAGAACCCCGACGGCCTTGTCGGCCTTGGCCGCAGCCTGCGCGCCGGCGATCGACTGCGGGCGGCCGAGCGTGAGCGGCGCCACGATGCCGGGAAACAGCACGGCGTTGCGCGTGGGCAGGAGGATGATGGCACCCTGCGGCAGTTCCAGCTGTGGAGCATCGCTCGAAGAGCGCGCGACTTGTGCTGCAGCCTCGCTCGCCTGGGGCGGCTGCTGCGGGGCTTCCGCTGAATGCGGGACTGGTTCTCTATCGTTCATGACTTAGGACTCGGATTTCGGCTCAACCAAGCTTGGTGAAGGTGAGCACGAGACAACCATGCCGGAGCTCCCGTTCGGCGAGGCGTAAGCTGGACGACAGCTTGATGCGCCGCTCGAAGCGGCCGTATGGGATCTCCAACCTCAATATATTGGCATTCCTGCCGGGCGACGGCAGGGGACGGGTGCCGGCGATGAGCAGCGTCTGCCCCTCGACCTCGACGCATACCGCCTCGGGTGCGACGCCGGGCAGCGCGGCGATGATCCAAAGCTGCCGCTCGGTCTCGAACACATCGATAGGCGGCTCCCATCGGGCGGTCCGCGTCCCGCCGCGCGCGGGTTCGAAGAATTGGCGATGAAGCTGCTCGGCCTGCTTGAGCAGGGTACATGCTTCCGCCCACATGTGGTTTTTCGGATCACGCATCACGCCAACCTTTAACGGTGCCTGCGAGAATTTGAGCAGGTCGATCTTAGCGCTCGGCAAGCAGCGGTGAAACGATTGAAGTCGATAGAGCGAATGGCAGATATGGCGCAGGCTTGACAGGCGGACACCCTATCTGGGTGGTCACGTCGCCTCTGACAAGGGGCAGGTCTTCACGTCCCGCTCGGACTTGACCCGGGCATCCATGCCGTTACGCCCCCAGCAAATTGGAGCGGGAGTGGAACGCATTGCCGAGGGATCAGTGCGGCTGGGCGGTGCCCCCGAAAATGCCGGTCGCTTGACAGCTGGAATTGCCGACGCCGAAATTGCCGATCACCCCTTCAATCGCCGCGAAGTTTTTGTCGTCGATAAAGGCGGAGCGACCATTCCCGCCGAAGCCGAGGTTGAATTGTGGGCTGAGGTTCAGCGCGGATTGGATGGCCCTAACGCAGAAGGATTGTTGAAGGAGCCGTCATGGTGTTGGTGGCGGCAATCTCGCCCTGTTCCCTTGCTGGGGTGGTGGACGAATTTGTCGATGACGAGGTCCGAGCCGGGCCCGACGGTGAAAGTCGAGCCGTCCACCAGGAGGA
>JBKOWI010000044.1:0-8265 GCA_046724315.1 Pseudomonadota bacterium
GGGCGGCGGCTTCGCCGCCGGACAGACCATGCCCACCACTCCCGTCGCGAGCCTGGCCGGCATTGCTCTCGGCCTCGTTGCGGGCGTGGCCATAAGTCTTTATTGGCGGACTTCGTCCAAGGCCGAACTGACCTATTGCGAAGACATGCGCAATCCGGATGGCGAGGCGATTTATGATCGCGCACAGCAGCGCGCCGCCGCCGCGGCAGCGGGGGGTCCGTCCGCCCCTGCGGTTCCTGCCGTCTCGGCCTCGTGAGCCTGCCGGAGAGCACGCTATGGACAACCAGCTTGCACCGAAGCACACGAGGCTCACGCTCTACCCTGAGATCGTCCCGTACCGGACGGGCAGGCTCAAGGTCTCCGACCTGCACGAGATCTATTTCGAGGAATGCGGCTCGCCGATCGGCAAGCCCGCCGTGTTGCTGCATGGCGGCCCGGGCGGCGGCATTAACCCGGTGATGCGGCGCTATCACGATCCGCGCACTTACCGCATCATCCTGTTCGACCAGCGGGGCTGCGGGCGCTCGACGCCGCACGCTTCGCTGGAAGAAAACACCACCTGGGACCTCGTCGATGACATCGAGCGGCTGCGCCAGCACCTCGCCATCGAGCGCTGGCAGGTGTTCGGCGGCTCGTGGGGCTCGACCTTGGCGCTCGCCTATGCCGAGACTTACCCCGAGAGAGTGACCGAGCTAGTGCTCAGAGGCATCTTCACCTTGCGGCGCTCGGAGCTCGAATGGTTCTACCAGGAGGGATCGAGCTGGATTTTTCCCGACGCATTCGAGGATTACGCCCGCGTAATCCCGGAGGACGAGCGTGGCGACATGATCGCAGCCTTTCACCGGCGCCTCACCCATGCCGATCCAGCAGTGCAGATCGAAGCGGCGCGCGCCTGGAGCGCATGGGAGGGTAAGACTTTGTCTCTGTTGCCCGATGCCGAGCGGGTGCGACGTTTCTCCGAAGACCACTATGCGCTCGCCTTCGCCCGGATCGAGTGCCACTACTTCCTCAATCGAGGTTTCTTCGCGAGCGACGACCAACTCATCGAGGACGCGCACCGCTTGAGCGGTATTCCAGGTGTCCTCGTGCACGGTCGCTACGACGTGGTGACCCCTGTCAAGATCGCCTTCGATCTTGCCCGCGCATGGCCCGAGGCCAAGCTCCGAGTGGTGCCAGACGCGGGCCATGCCATGACAGAGCCCGGCATTGTGCACGAGCTCGTGGCGGCGACCAAGGAATTCGGCAAGTAAATCCCGTTAGGACTGTGCCGAATGGCCGATGAAATTGAGCGCGATGCTGCGCCGATGCGGCGCGGTGCGATGCTCGATCAGATAAACGCCCTGCCAAGTCCCGAGCACCATGCGTCCATCCCTGACCGGGATGGACAGGCTGACGGCGGTCAACATCGCCTTGATGTGGCTTGGCATGTCGTCTGGTCCTTCCTCCTGGTGGGCATAGTGGCGGCTCTCCGGTGCGAAGCGCTCTAGCGCATCGAGCAGGTCGACGCGGACATTAGGATCAGCGTTCTCTTGAATGGTGAGTGAGGCCGAGGTGTGCCGCACGAACAGGGTCAAGAGGCCGCTCTCGGCTGGAATGGACTCCAGCCAGCGAGCAAGATCGCGGGTGATTTCGGTGAAGCCTTTGCCGTGCGTCGCAAGAGTTAGCTCGTCACTCGCCTGCGTCCACTCAGCCATGACCTAAAAACTCTGTTGCCATGGGGTCATACCGCATGGTGGTCCGTCCGCCTCAGGATGACAAGCGCAGCGCTTCCCGCCGAGCACGCAACACCGCGCTGTCCCACGATAGAACGGTACTTAACGCAAAATTTACCCTGACTTGCCACGCTCGTTTCGACCGCGTCGTCGCGCGTCTTCACGGACCGGTCCCTCGTCTGGGCGCGAGGTGGCGGCGTCACTCGCCATGGGGAACGGGATGGTTTCGGAGGCTAGTTGGCAAAGGAGCGGCGCCGCTAGGCAGAGCGGCGCGCCCTCTGCGCAGCGCCCCCTAGATCAATACTCGATCGAGAGCCTGCTGCGCCGGCTCGTGTCCAGGATTGAGGAGAACGAGCGCCGCTACGGAAGAGCGCTCGATGAGCTGCACGCAAGGCTCGATCACCTGTCGCAGACCACTGAGACTGCGCGCGCACGCAGCGCCAGGGACGATAGCGATACGCTTGACCGCCTGCACGATCAGGTGAGCAAGCTTGCGCGGCGACTCGAGCAGGAAGCATCGAGCCCCCTCGACGATTTTGAGCGCCTCGGCAAGGCTTTGTCGAGCGGGATGGACTACGGCACCGGCGCGAGCGGCTTGGGCTTTGGCGCGGCAGAAGAGCTTTCGCGGCCTCCGCTCGAGACTCCAGTTGAATCCGAGCCGCCATTCAGCTTCTGGGTTCCCGACCCTCTCTATTCAACACCCCAAATGCAGTCCGCTGGCAAAATCAGCTCGCCGAGCGAAGACCGCGATTTGGACAAGCGCCTCATCGATGTCGCGCATCGGCTCGAACGCTCGATCGAGACCACCATGTCGACGGCCGTGCTCGAAGCCTTGAATGCGCGGCTCGACGAGATCGGCAATCAGATCAACCAGGCCCTGCTGCGCACGCCCAAATTCCCGAGCTTCGAGCCGCTAGAGCTGCAAATTTCAGACCTCGCCCAAAAGCTTGCCCGAACCGAGGAGCAGTTCGCGCGGATCGGCTCGATCGAGAGCGAGCTGCATGGCCTGATCGCCCGCGTCGACGCCTCGCCGAACGACGTCGAGGAGGTCATCGGCCGAGTGGCTGGCGAAGCCGCCCGGATCGCCGCGGCAGAAGTAAAACAGAGCACCGCAGAGCGCCTCGATGCCATGCACCGCGACCTAATGGCGATGAACGACCGTACCCGGGCGAGCGACGATCGCCTGACGAGCTCGATCACGGCGGTGCAGGAGTCGCTGAAGCAGCTCGCGCAGCAGGTGGAGAAGAGCGCCGCTCAGCCTCAGCAGCTCTCGCGACCTCGCTCCGCCTTCGCAGAGCGGATGCGCGATGAAGCCGAGCGCAGCCAGACGGCGCAGCGGGAGCACCCCGCAAACCGTCCACTCGCCGAGCTTCGCACCGACAAAGCCCTGGCGCGCGAAGGTGACGGCGGCGCGAGCATGGCCGAGACCCCTGCGAAACCCAAGACATTGCGCACCAAGCTCACGCCTGCCGGGCGCCCTAAGCCTTCGAGACCGTTGGACGAGGCCGTTGACCTCGACGCATCAATACCGCGCAGTCCAGTTCCCCACGCCGGACACGAGGAAAAGTTCGAGACGCCTGCCGATCTCATTGCGGCGGCACGGCGCGCGGCGCAGGTCGCGGCGCGTAAAGAGGAAACGAAAATCGGCGCGGCACGCGCCGGTTCCGCCACAGCCGATCTTCTCAGCGAGATCTCAGCCAGCCCCGAGCAACCGCTGATGCAGAGACGGTCTTTGCTTATCGTTGCTGCGGCCATCCTGCTCGCGATCAGCGCGGCATTTCTTTACGCGCGCTTGCAGTCGAAACCGGAGCCCGTGCTTCTCCCGCCGGCAATTCAGCAGAGCGCTCCGTCACCGGAGACGCCGCCCGCCCAATCCGAGTCTTGGGCGCCTCTCCCGCAACAGCCGGAAAGACCCGACAAAAACGCGGAAAACGACGCCGATACCGGCAATTTCACCGAGATCACCAAATCGTCGTATCGGACGGCGCCGACGAGCGAAGACCCTGTGGGTCCCCAAAACGCCGCACTTGGGCTCGGAGTTTCTCTGCCGCCTGGCATCGTCTTTTCGGTGGAAGACCCGAGCAACTCTCAGGCGGCACCCGCGGAGGCGGCGCCAAGCCCCGCTCCCTCTGCAGACCCAGCAGATTTGGCGGAAAACAGCAACTCCGCGCTCGTCGCTCGCGCGCAAACGCTGCTCAATAAGCTCGGCTACAGCGTCGGCGCGCCAGACGGGGAGATGGACAGGCGCACGCGTGAGGCGATCCTGAGGTTCGAGCGGACCAACGGTCTCATGGAGACCGGCAAGGTGACTATTCAGCTCGTTACAGTGCTCGAGCGCCTGGCCAGCTGATCAGGCTTCAAAAATCAGATCAGAAGCCGGTGGCCAGCGCCGCCGATTTCTGGTTTCTGATTTCCAGCCTCTGATTTTCTAATACCCATGCTCCAGGTCTATCTGCCCATTGCCGAGATGTCGGTGAACCTCCTGGTGATGCTGGGGCTTGGCGCGGCGGTCGGCTTTCTCTCGGGCATGTTCGGGGTCGGCGGCGGCTTCCTGCTCACTCCGTTCCTGATCTTCTCGGGCATTTCCGCCCCCATCGCGGTAGCGACCGGCGCCAACCAGATCGTCGCCACCTCGGTCTCTGGCGCGCTCGCCCAATGGCGCCGCAACAATATCGATTTCCGCATGGGCACGGTGTTGATCGCGGGCGGCGTGGCGGGAGCCTTTATCGGCGTGCTGCTCCTCAAAGTGCTGCGCGAGGCGGGACAGGCAGGCCTCATCATCTCGCTCACCTACGTGGCGCTGCTCGGCACCATCGGCACGCTGATGCTCGCCGAGAGCATTCGCGCCATCAGGCGAGCCCGCGCCGGCAGGCCGCCGAGCGGCCGCAGGCCCGGACAGCACAATTGGGTCCACGGCCTGCCGCTGAAGATGCGTTTCCCGCGCTCGCGCCTCTACATCAGCGCGATCCCTCCCCTCGTGATCGGCTGGGTGGTTGGGCTGCTCACCGCATTCCTCGGTGTCGGCGGCGGCTTCATCATGGTGCCGGCGATGATCTACCTTCTGCGCATGCCGACCAATATCGTGATCGGCACCTCGACGTTTCAGATCATCTTCGTCACCGCTGTCGTCACCATCCTGCATGCGAGCATCAACAACTCGCTCGACGTGGTGCTCGCGCTGATGCTCGCCGCCGGCGGCGTCATGGGCGGACAGTTCGGCGTCCGGGCCGGACAAAAGCTCAGAGGCGAGCAGCTCAGAGCCCTGCTTGCCCTGCTCGTGCTCGGGGTTGCCGTCCGTCTCTTTCTCGATCTCGTGCTGAAGCCCGAGGATCTCTACACCGTCACCCCGTTGCTGAGGGGCGCCTGATGCGGATTCCTCTCAGTCTCGCCGCAATCCTTCCCGCCCTGGCAATGGCTCATGCGGCTGAGCGCCCGCCGTCGGAAGAGGTGGTGTCGGACATCTCGACACGCGAGATCGCGATCAAGTCTAACTTCGCCGGCATCGAGATCCTCATCTTCGGCAGCATCGATTTCAGCGCGAGGTCCGTGCCCGAGAGGGGAACGTACGACGTGGTGGTCGTCATTCGGGCGCCCGGTCAGGCGCTCGTCGCCCGGCGGAAACAGCGCGTTGCGGGAATCTGGGTCAACGGTCCCGGCGAGACCTACCCCGATGTGCCTGGATTTTATGCGGTGCTTTCGACCAGGCCTTTGCGAGCCATTACCTCCGCGGAGACGCTGGAGTCGCTCGGCGTCGGTCTCGGCAATCTCGATTTTGGCACGAGGATGAAGGACGACCCCGAAGAGGAGAATTACCGCTCGGCAGTGATCGACCTGAAAGAACGGCAAAGACTGTTTCAGGAGGATGATGACGGCGTCACGTTCATCGGTCGCAGCCTATTCCGGGCCTCGGTCGATTTGCCGGCCAACGTGCCGATCGGCCGCTATATGGCAGACGTCTATCTCTTTCGCGACGGCAAAGTCGTGAGCGAGAACCAGAGCACATTGAGGGTGAACAAGGTCGGCTTCGAGCGTCTGGTCTATCTGCTCGCTTCCAGATATCCGTTCATCTACGGGCTCATCGCCGTCGTGATTGCCGTGATCGCAGGTCTGATCGGCTGGGTCGCGTTCCGCCGCGAATAGATGCTAGTCCGGCAGGAGCAGACTGCCAAGCACGGGATAGACGTCGGCGCGCCCCATCATCCAGGCTTCGAGCCGGTTGCGCAGGAACAGCGTGCCGAACGCCTGATCGAGCACGTTGAGACCGCCGGCATAAGCGCCAAACGCCGGCATCACCAGCCGATTGCCGTCGGTCGCAAAGCAGCGCCGCCTGATAACCGACCCGCGCCGCGCAATGCGCGCCACCGGGTGCAGATGTCCGGCGATCTCGCGTCCCGACCCGTTCTCCGACGGCTCATGGCGCAGTGTGATGCCGTTAATAGTGAGCGTCGTGCAGACGGTTCCGCCAATGCAAGCGGGCAGATGCGGGTCGTGGTTGCCGCAGATCCAGTACCACTCGCGGCCCTGTTGCAGCCGCGTCAGCATTGCGAGGTCGTCTTCGGCAAGGCTCTCGGCCAGATCGCTGCGATGAAAGCTGTCGCCAAGTGCGACGATGCGCGAAGGCTCAACCGCGCTAATCACCTTGTGCAATCGCTCAAGCGTGGTGCGCGTGTCGTAAGGGGGAAGCAACATGCCAAGAGCGGCGAAGGCCGCGCCCTTCTCGAAATGAAGATCGGCGACGAGGAGCGTGTCCTCGGCTTCCCAATAGAGCGCGCCGGCGGCGAGCGGCCTCATCTCGTGGTTCGCGACGAGAATATGCGAACGCAACGAGGGAGCGCTTTCAGGCATAAGATCAAGCTTTGCGTTGAGCATGTCCGCTAAAGGCCTCCGCGATGAGCTCTTCAACCGTCTCACGCAACAAGGTCTCACTCGCCTCTCCCGCGACGCTCTCGCGTCGGATCTCGAGCATGGCGGGTACAGCGAGCGGCGAAACTTGGCTTAAGGCAATATGCCTGATTCGTCCGCAAATGCGTTGCAAGAATTGGTTAAGGCGGCCGACATCGATGAGTCCGGTTGCCGCGTCAGCGAACGCCGCGCGAAGAAGAATGTGCGGGCTTGTGCTGGCGGAGCACGTCATAAATCAAGTCCCATGACACCGTCATCTGGCGTCCGCTCTTCTCCTGACCTGGATGCCGCCGCTCGATCAAGCCGGAGATGATGGCGCAGACCCCGAACGACCGCTTCATCAGGCTCGACTCTGCCAGCCACGCATCGAGATCGTCGCCGAGCATGTCCTCGTCGAACAGCTTGGCGAGGTCGAGCCGCCTGGTCTTGACCATCTCGCCCATGTCGTTGAGCGCCCAGATGGCAAGCGCATATTCGTTGGCTACGAAGCCGAGCGGCGCGGCGAACGGGTAGCAAACGAGATAGTGCTTATGTCCGCGCGGAAAGGTTTCGACCAGGATCTCATCTGGACCGGGCACAATCGAAACATCGGCCTGGAAGCGAAGCCAGTCAGAGACCTGGTCCGGGAGCCTTGACCATGATCCCGGCTCGGCCAGCAGTCGGCGCACCCGCTCGGCAAGATAGGTTGAGAGCGGGAACTTGCCGCCTTCGTAGGCCGGCACCTTGGGCTCGGTTGCGTGCGCGCGGGTGACGATAGCATCAAGCTCGCGCAAGCCTTCGAATCTCAGAATCTCACCTGCGAACACGAAGCTGTCGCCGGGCATGAGCTGCTTGATGAAATATTCTTCGACCTCGCCGAGCGCGCGGCCGGGCGAAAGAAGGCTTTTGGTGCCAAGCGCGCCGCCTTTGAGACGGGCCAGCCGCACGCGGACCATCGGCGCCTCGACAATTGTGCCGACATTGAGACGATATTGCTGGGCGATGCGGGGATGGGCGATGCGATATCTGCCATCGAGGGCGCGTTTCAGCTTCGCGTATCGCTCGTAAATGGCGAGCGCGTAGCCGCCGGTTACCACGAATTCCACGACCTTGTCGAAGCCTTCGCGCGTGAGTCCCTGATAAGGGGAAGCGCTCACCACCTCGCGGTAGAGCTGGTCCGGATCGAAGGGGCTGGCACAGGCGGTCCCGAGGACGTGCTGTGCAAGCACGTCGATCGCGCCGGGCCGTGAGGACGGAGTGTCTTGCGCCCCCTCCTCTGCCGCCTGGAGCGCAGCCTGGCACTCGACCACCTCGAAGCGGTTGGCCGGCACGAGCAGCGCCTTCGACGGCTCATCGAGCCGGTGATTGGCGCGGCCCATGCGCTGGGCGAGACGGGTTGCGCCCTTGGGCGCACCGACATTGATGACGAGATCGACGTCGCCCCAGTCGATGCCGAGATCGAGCGTCGAGGTGCACACCACGGCGCGCAGCCTGCCAGCAACCATGGCTGCCTCGAGCTTGTGGCGCTGCGCCACATCGAGCGAGCCGTGATGAAGCGCAATGGCCAGATTTGCATCGTTGTAACGCCACAGCTCGTGAAACAGCATCTCGGCCTGCGAACGTGTGTTGACAAACATCAATGACATGCGATGGGCCTTGATCGCCTCGTAGA
>JBKOWI010000006.1:0-22661 GCA_046724315.1 Pseudomonadota bacterium
TAAATCGTAATTGTGGCAAGTCTTTGCCTCGGTTCCAGAGGCCGTGGAAGTCCGCCGCAAGATCATAGAGATAGAAGGCAATACGGTGCGGCTCATGGGCAATTGAAGCGGCCTCGACGACCCGGGGAAACTGCGCGAGCCTCCGGATCAGGACGATCTCGGCCTCATCGCTCAGCCGGCTTAGGTCGCTTCCAGCCAACGCCCCCTCCGCTAACTCGAGATCGGGGAAAGCTTCCCGAACGTTACGCAGAACGGAACTCGCCCGCGCATGGGCGTACTGGACATAAAACACCGGGTTATCGCGCGATTGCTCGGTGACTTTGGCGAAGTCGAAATCGAGCGGCGCGTCGTTCTTCCGGTAAAGCATCATGAAACGGACGGGGCCTGCCCCCACCTCGTCCACGACCTCCCGGAGCGTTACAAACGTCCCGGCCCGCTTCGACATCTTGACCGGCTCGCCGGCCCTAAACAAGCGCACCAGCTGGCAAATCTTGATGTCGAGCGTGGCCTCGCTTTCGGTGAGCGCAGCAACGGCAGCCTTCATGCGCCGGACATGTCCACTGTGGTCGGCGCCGAACACGTCGATCATGGTCTTGAAGCCGCGCTGGAACTTGTCGCGGTGATACGCAATGTCGCCGGCAAAATAGGCGTAAGTGCCGTCCGACTTCACGAGGGGCCGGTCCATGTCGTCGCCGAACTCGGTGGAGCGGAACAGAAGCTGCTCGCGATCCTCCCAGTCTTCGTCGACTTTGCCCTTGGGCGGCGGCAGCCGGCCCTTGTAGATCAGGCCGCGCGCTTTGAGGTCGTTGATGGTCTCCGCGATTTCGTCGCATGCACCTTCGCTGAGCGACCGTTCAGAGAAGAAGACGTCGTGATGGATGCCGAGCGCAGAGAGGTCGTCCTCGATCATGGCGAGCATCGCTTCGAGCGCAGCAGCGCGCACGATGGGCAGCCATTTCTCCTCGGGCATCGAAAGAAGATCCTTGCCGTGCTGGGCGGCAAGCTTCTCGCCGACGGGCTTTAGATAGTCCCCGGGATAGAGGCCTTCGGGGATTTCGCCGATCATCTCGCCGAGCGCCTCGCGGTAGCGCAGGAAAGCGGAGCGGGCGAGCGCATCGACCTGAGCGCCAGCGTCATTGACATAATATTCGCGCGTCACCGCAAAGCCGGTGGAGGCGAGAAGATTGGCGAGAGCGTCGCCAAATACCGCACCGCGGGTATGGCCGACATGCATCGGACCGGTCGGGTTGGAGGAGACATATTCCACGTTGATCGCCTCGCCTTTGCCGATCGCGCTCTGGCCATAGCTTTCGCCCTGTTCGAGCACCATGCGCAGCACGCTCGGCCAAAAGGCGCGCGACAGAGTGAGATTCACGAAGCCGGGGCCTGCGACCTCGGCTCTGTCGACATAGGAGTCGGCGGCAATGAGTGGCGCGAGACGCTCGGCCAACGCGCGCGGCGGCTTGCCGGCGACCTTGGCGAGAACCATGGCGGCATTGGTTGCGAGGTCGCCGTGCGATGCATCCTTGGGAGGCTCGAGCGTGATGCCCTCGATGCTCGCCTCAGGCGGCACGACGCCGTCATGCTTGAGCTGCTGGACGGCGGCGAGAACGCGCCCCTGAAAACCTGCAAAGACGTCCATGGCAGCTCCGGCGGATGGAGCGCGACTAACGTAAATCAGGGGTCGCGTCAAACAGCCGGCGATGCTCGGCGAGCGCATAGCGGTCGGTCATGCCGGCGATGAAGTCCGAGACGTGGCGGGCGTAGGCGCGCGTGCCTGGTTCTGGCGCCTGCTCGCGCCATTCGGGCGGGAGCGCCGCGGCTTCTTTGAGGTAACGCTCGAAGAGCTGCGCTACGACGCTCTCGGCATCGCCCATGATGTGCATGATCCGGGGATGCCGGTAGACGCGCGCAAGCAGAAAGGCGCGCAATGCGTCAAGCTCGCTCTGCATGGCTTCCGAAAACGCGACCATCGCCTGTTGCGCGCGGCGAACGTCATTTGCGCTCTCTGGCTGAAGCGCGTAGAGCCGGCGCTTCGTCTCGGCAATGGCGTCGTCCACCATCGCGGTGATGATCCGGCGGATCGACTCATAGAGGAGGCGCGGACCGTCAATCCCGGCATAGGCCGCACGGACCTCGGCAAGCGCCCGGCCGGCGATCGGCACCTCGCCAAGCTCGGCGAAGGTGAAGAAGCCGGCGCGGTAGCCGTCATCCATGTCGTGATTGTTGTAGGCGATGTCGTCGGCAAGCGAAGCGACCTGCGCCTCCACGGATGCAAAAGTCGCAAGCTCGAGGTCATGCTTGGCTGAGTAAGCCAGAATGGATTCAGGGACAGGTTCGGTCGCAATGGGACCGAGCAGAGGGCCGTTATGCTTGACCAGTCCTTCGAGCATCTCCCAGGTGAGGTTGAGCCCATCGAAGCTCGCATATTTCCTTTCGAGCTCGGTGACCACGCGGAGCGACTGGGCGTTGTGGTCGAAGCCCCCGGCATTCGCCATCGCCGCGTCGAGCGCACGCTCGCCGGCATGGCCGAAGGGCGGGTGGCCGAGATCGTGGGCGAGCGCGAGCGCCTCGGTCAGATCCTCGTCGAGCCTGAGCCTGCGTGCCATCGAGCGGGCGATCTGGGCGACTTCCAGGCTATGAGTGAGGCGCGAGCGGTAGTGATCGCCCTCGTGATAGATGAAGACCTGGGTCTTGTAGTTCAGCCGCCGGAAGGCGGTGGCGTGCAGGATGCGATCGCGGTCACGGGCAAAGGGCGAGCGGGTCGGGCTCGACGGCTCGTGGGCAAGGCGCCCACGGCTCTGGCCGGGGTCTGCCGCATAGGGCGCAAGCGCTTCGCCGGGCCCAGGGGCTGACGCTCCTGTTTCCGCGGGAAAAACCCGCTTCCCCCTGCGGCGTTGGTCGATTGACAAGCGGGTCGGCCATCCTATGTTTCAAGCAGAAATTGGCTACACCCAAGATGAGCGAACCGTCCATCACCTTGAGCGCACGTGCGGCATCCCGCATCGCCGAGCTCATTGCCGGCGAGACGGCGCCCACGCTGTTCAGAGTGAGCGTCGAGGGCGGCGGCTGCTCGGGGTTCCAGTACCGCTTCGATCTCGTCACCGAGAGCGCGCCTGACGACGTGCTGATCGAGCGAGACGGCGCGCGTGTCGTGGTCGATCCGGTCTCGCTCCCCTTCATGCAAGGCAGCGAGATTGACTTCGTCGACGACCTGATCGGCGCGCAGTTCAAGGTCAACAACCCGAACGTCACGGCCAGTTGCGGCTGCGGCACTAGCTTCTCGATTTAACGTTCGTTTTTTGTAATCCGCACCGGTCATGGCCGGGCTTGGCCCGGCGATCCACGATTTGCCTGCCCCACTCTCCTTAAATCGTGGATGCCTGGCACAAGGCCGGGCATGACGAAGTACGTTTTGTTGTAAGTTCTCGCCCCCATGAAGATCGCCACCTGGAACATCAACGGCATCAAGGCGCGCATCGACGCGGCCACCACCTGGCTGAAGTCAGCCGCGCCCGACATCGCCTGCCTGCAAGAGATCAAATGCGCCGATGAGGCCTTCCCCAGGGAGGCCTTCGAGGACCTCGGCTATAACGTTGCGGTGCACGGGCAGAAGGGCTTCAACGGCGTCGCCCTCCTCTCGAAGCTTCCATTCGATGACATCACCCCGCGGCTCGCCGGCGATCCTGACGACGTGCAGGCGCGCTATCTCGAGGCCTGCGTCTCGCTGCCATCGGGGGTGCTGCGCCTGCTCAACATCTACCTGCCCAACGGCAATCCGCCGGGCTCAGAAAAATATGTCTACAAGCTCGCCTGGATGACGCGGCTCAAAGATCGCATCAAGGCGCTGCTCGCCAACGAAGAGCCGATGGTGATCGCCGGAGATTTCAACGTCATCCCGGCGCCAGAGGATGTCTACAATCCCGCTGCGTGGACCGAGGACGCGCTGTTCAGGCGAGAGACGCGCGCGCATTTCCAGGCGCTCGTCAATCTCGGACTGACCGACGCGTTCCGTGCTTGTCACGACGAACCGCACCGCTACACCTTCTGGGACTATCAGGCCGGTGCTTGGCAGAAGAACCAGGGCTTGCGCATCGATCACTTGCTGTTGTCGCCGCAGGCCGCAGACCGGCTGCAATCATGCGAGATCGACGCCGGGCCGCGCGGCTGGGAGAAGCCGTCGGATCACGTCCCGATCTTTATCGAACTGAATGTTTAGCGAACGAGCTACCAGGCGACGCGCATGCCGGCCTTGCCGCCGACGCCGTTGGAGCTCAGGGCTGGTTCGGCTGCGCGCCGAAGCCGACCGAGAGCCCGATTGGTGCCGGTGGCGGAGCAGCTGACGGCCTCGGCGTTGCCGCGGCGGCGGGTGTCGGCTTTGCCGCCGAGGGAAGCGAGAGCGCGCCCTCGGGAGCTTGGATGACAATGTGATCGTCGGGGCCGTGCGCGGCAGCCGGCATCTTGGTGGTAGGACCGAGCTCGGGGAGAAGCAGCTCAGCCTCTTTGCGCGTCGCATTGTCGGCCTTGGCGAAGGCGTCCTGATAGAGGTCGGCGATCCATTTCGGCTCGTCCCCTTCGGTCTTGGCGTTCTCGTGCGCGAGTGTGAGGAAGGCAAGACCCCTCGCCTGCCTTTGCCGCACTTCGTCGCCCTTCCACAAAAGCTCGCCAAGCGTCGCTTGCGCCGCGGCATGCTGCTTCTTCGCGGCAGTCGCTAGCCAGTTGACGGCAAGGCTTGGATTCTTCTCCACTCCCTCGCCGCTCAGATAAAGAAGGCCGAGTTGATACTGTGCCTCGGCGTCGCCGAAATAGCTCGCAGCGTGGCGATAGATATCGGCGGCATAGGCCGGATTGGAGGGAAGCGGCACGGCAGGAATTCCAGCCATGTAATATTGACCTAGTGCAACGAGGGACTCGCCCACGTATTTCGCGATCGGGCTTGACGGGCTGATGTCGGCATATTGGTCGGCAATCTCCTGGAAGTAGGAGAAGGCCTTGGCGTCATTCTTCGGCACGTCGCGTCCGGCGGCGTAGAGGCGCGCCATCTTGAGCTGGGCGCCGAGCACGCCGCGCGCGGCGGCATATTCGAGCGCAGGCAGAGCGACGACCATCCGCCCTCCCTTCAGCGCAACCATGCCTTGCCGATAGGCTTCAGTTGCCGAGGCGTAAGGCGGCGGATTGTCGGCGCCGACGGCCACTGGCCCCAGCATCAGCAGGGCCGCAATGCCGCCAAGCGCGAGTTTGTCAAACATCCGCATAGCAGTGAGCTTCCACGCCCGCGCCAGGATGGGTCACGGCTCCAGTCCTGGCCGGTCCCACCTCGTTCGCGTATTTCCACAAATACCCGCTTTGGAACGGGTTTGGCCGCGCCTTCCATGACTTCGCACGCGACTTCAACTCGGCCTCGCTAAGCTCAACATCCAGCGTGCCTTTTTCGGCATCGAGGACGATGGTGTCGCCATCGCGCAAAAGCGCGATCGGGCCGCCGACAGCGGCCTCCGGTCCGACATGGCCAACGCAAAATCCACGCGTGGCACCTGAGAAGCGGCCGTCGGTGATGAGCGCCACCTTGTCACCCATGCCCTGGCCGTAGAGTGCGGCCGTGGTCGACAGCATCTCGCGCATGCCTGGACCGCCCTTCGGTCCTTCATAGCGGATGACGATCACATCGCCCTCGGCGTAGCATTTCGTGCTCACGGCAGCGAAGGCATCCTCCTCGCAGTCGAAGCAGCGGGCCGGCCCACGGAATCGAAGTCCGTTCATGCCGGCGACCTTGACAATGGCGCCGTCAGGCGCGAGCGAGCCTTTCAATCCGACCACGCCGCCGGTCGGCGACAGAGGATTGTCGGCAGGGCGCACCACGTCCTGATCAGGGTTCCACCTGACCTTGGCGAGATTCTCTTTCATGGTCCGGCCAGTGACGGTCATGACGTCGCCGTGCAAATAGCGGTGATCGAGGAGGGTTTTCATCAGAAGCGGCACGCCGCCAGCTTCGAACAAGTCCTTGGCGACATAGCGGCCAGATGGTTTCAAATCCGCGATATAAGGTGTCCGTTTCAAGACTTCGGCAACGTCGAACAGGTCGAAATCGATGCCGCACTCATGCGCGATGGCCGGCAGATGCAGCGCGGCGTTGGTCGAGCCGCCGGTCGCGGCGACGATAGCCGCCGCATTCTCTAGCGCCTTGCGGGTAACCATGTCGCGCGGGCGTATGTTGAGCGCGATGAGGTCCATGACCTTCTCGCCGGCGGCGGTGCAGAAACGGTCCCTGATCTCGTAGGGCGCGGGCGCACCGGCCGAGTAAGGAAGCGCAAGACCGATGGCCTCGGAGACGCAGGCCATGGTGTTGGCGGTGAACTGGGCGCCGCATGCACCGGCCGAAGGACAGGCAACATGCTCGAGCTCGTCGAGGTCCTCGGCCGACATCTTGCCGACGGAATACTGACCCACCGCCTCGAACAGGTCCTGTACCGTCACCGGCCTGCCCTTGAACGAGCCGGGCAGGATAGAGCCGCCATAGATGAAGATCGACGGCACGTTGAGGCGGCACATGGCCATCATCATGCCGGGCAGCGACTTATCGCAGCCGGCCATGCCGACCAGCGCGTCGTAGCAATGGCCGCGCATGGTGAGCTCGACGGAATCGGCGATGACTTCGCGCGAGGGCAGCGAGGACTTCATGCCCTCATGACCCATGGCGATGCCATCGGTAACGGTGATGGTGCAGAATTCCCGCGGCGTGCCGGCAGAGGCGGCGATGCCCTGCTTGACCGCTTGCGCCTGGCGCATCAGCGCGATGTTGCAAGGGGCAGCTTCGTTCCAGCAGGTGGCGACACCGACGAAAGGCTGATGGATCTGTTCCTGCGAGAGACCCATGGCATAATAGTAGGAGCGATGGGGCGCGCGGGAGGGCCCTTCGGTCACATGCCGGCTCGGCAAACGGGATTTGTCGAACGTCTTCGCGTCCATCTGCTAACGCCCGGATGAGGTGCTAAGGGAGAGATATATGGCCTGAGCCACCGCTCCCCAATGGCCCGGTCCGCTTTCTTCCCCTGCTCGTCCCCCGAATGGGAGCAATGGGAGTGCTACCGACCGGCGCTCCTCCTGAGAGGCCGATGTCCCAAAGTTTTATGGCGCAAACGGGGCGAAAATGCCTCAGTATGTTGCAATTTAGATACAGTCGTGGATATTTTGGATGAAGTTCGTTGGACAGGCTAAATGTTGTGCCCTACTCCGGCAAAAGAAGAGGGCAAATGGGCACCCTGACGTGCCGGACGTGTCGCCGAAGCGTCATCTAAGGCAAGTCGAGCTATCCTCGTGAAGAAGCCACCAGGCGCGTTGAGCCAGGATTCGATGGAAGCAAAACGGACACGCGAAGGACAGTCATTCGACGCTGAGATCGGCTTTAGGCGGCCGCAATCGGCGATGCCAGGCCGGGGCGGCCTTGTCCGGATCAAGGCAGCTTTCTGGAACACCGTCGGCGGCATCAAGGAAGGCCTTAGAACCGAGGCCGCGATCAAGCAGGAGGTCGCAATCGCCTGCATTGCCTTTCCGTTGTCCTTCTTCATCGCCCGGGACTTATGGACGTGGGTGGCGCTGATCGCGAGCCTGTTGCTAGTCCTCTCGATCGAGTTCCTCAACACCGCGGTCGAGCGGCTGTGCAATCATATCCAGCCCGAAAAACACGATGCTATCCGTATCACCAAAGACCTCGCCTCAGCCGGCGTGTTCTTTGCCCTTCTTCTCGTCGCTCTGGTATGGATCGCCGCGGCTGTTGCGCGATTTGCGCTGTGAGGTGGCCCTAAACCAATTAAACGACCGGGCGAAAAGGTCACGGAGAAATTCGCCGATACGCTCTAGGCGTCGCTCGAACTTGTTGTCGTCCATCCTCAGAAAGACACTCCGGCAGGCGGCGATCACGATCACCACGATGACGCCGGCAAAGATCACGTCGGTTGGGAAGTGACGGCCAAAAACGACGCGCAAGCTGCTGATCGCGACGGCAAAGCCGAGTACGGCAACCTCGGCCACGGGCCTGATGCTCGGCGGGGTGACACTTGCAGGCGCGAGAAGCCAAAAGGCTTCGGCCGCATCGCCCGAGACAAAGGAGCAATTGCTTCGACACTCCCCGCCGGACTTCCACCAGGGCTCGAACGTCTGTTGTTTGCCGAACTCCTGAACGAAGACCGGGCGCGGTCTTGCCCAGGTGGGCTTGAGAATGCCGTTGACGATGAGACCGGGGCCAATGGCAAAGGAGCAGACGAGGAAAAGCGCAATCCGGGGAGACAACAGCGCCTTCGTGCGTGGAAACAGGATCTTCGCAAGGAGAGAGCCGCCGGCTGCCAACACGATGAGCAAAGTTGTCCAATGGCCGATGCTTCGGATGAGATTCGGGAACCACCGGATCGCGAGCGGAAAATCCCCGCGGACGGGATCAAAGAACCATCCCGGGATTGCAAGATCCCATTGCGGAAAGATCGCGAACACAAGGCCGGCTACGGCTGCGACCGCTATTGCGCTCAAGACCCATCTGCGCCCCATAGCCCAGCGCTCCTAGAGTGTGATTGAGAGGGAAGTTGGGCCTCTTGGCCACTACGGCTGGGCTACAATGCGGCTTCTAGGCGCTTCAGCGCCTGCTCAAGCTTGGCGGCAGTGGCCTCGGCCTCGGTCTTCCGCTCGCGCTGCTCCTCGACCACGTGCTCGGGCGCGCGGCTGACGAACTTCTCGTTTGCGAGCTTGGCATCGAGCTGCTTGATCTCGGATCCGACTTTGTCGATCTCCCGCTTGAGCCGCTGCGACTCTGCGCCAATGTCGATGATGCCGGCGAGCGGCAGAGCGAGAGTCGCTTCTTCGAGCACGATCTGAACGGCGCCAGCCTGCGGCCTGCCGAAATCGAGGCTGTCGAGACGGGCGAGCCGCTTGATAGTGTCGGCATGGACGGCGATGCGCGCACGCGTCGTGTCGGCTGCGCCGGCAATGATGAGCGGCACCTTGGCCGCAGCCGGCACGTTCATCTCGGAACGCACCGAGCGCACCTCGGAGATGAGTTTGATCAGCCAGCCGATCTCGGCGTCTGCTTGGGCAATCTCGAGGCCGCGAGTCTCTGGCCAGGGCGCGAGCATGAGCAGGCTCGCGCGGCCCTCCGCCTCATTGGCGAGCTTCGCCCACAGCTCCTCGGTGACGAAGGGCATGAAGGGGTGGAGCAGCTTGAGCGCCTGGTCGAGCACGAAAGCAGCCAGGGCGCGCGTCTCGGCCCTTGCCTCTGCGTCAGGGCCGGCAAGGATCGGCTTGATCAGCTCGAGATACCAGTCGCAATAGACGTGCCAGACGAAATGGTAGATGGCCGCGGCGGCCTCGTTGAAGCGGAAGGCCTCGATTGCCTCGGTGACGGCCCTCGCCGTGCGCTCCGTCTCGCCGGTGATCCAGCGGTTGAGCGTGACCTTGGCGCTTGCCGGATCGAAGTCGCTTTCAGGAACGCACTCATTGATCTGGGCGAAGCGTGCGGCGTTCCAGAGCTTGGTCGCGAAGTTGCGATAGCCTTCAACGCGCGAGGCGCTCAGCTTGATGTCGCGCCCCTGCGCCGCCATCGCGGCCAGGGTGAACCGCAGCGCGTCAGCGCCGTAGGTGTCGATCAGGCCAAGGGGGTCGATGACGTTCCCCTTCGACTTCGACATCTTCTGGCCCTTCTCGTCACGGACCAGCGCGTGGATATAGACGTCGCGGAACGGCACCTCCTCCATGAACTGGAGGCCCATCATCATCATGCGCGCGACCCAGAAGAAGATGATGTCGAAGCCGGTGATCAGAACGTCGGTCGGGTAATAGCGGGCGAGCTCCGGCGTCTTGTCGGGCCAGCCGAGCGTCGAGAACGGCCACAACGCCGACGAAAACCAAGTGTCGAGCACGTCCTCGTCACGCTTCAGATCGACGGCCTCGCCGTAATGGTCTTTGGCGAGCGCAGCGGCGCCTGCCTCGTCCTCGGCGACGAACACCTTGCCGTCGGGCCCGTACCAGGCGGGGATCTGATGGCCCCACCACAGCTGGCGCGAGATGCACCAGGGCTGGATGTTCTCCATCCAGTGGAAATAGGTGGTCTCCCAATTCTTCGGCACGAACACGGTGCGTCCGCGCTTCACCGCATCGATCGCGGGCTTGGCGAGCGTCCCCGCGTCGACGTACCACTGGTCGGTGAGCCGCGGCTCGATCACGGCGTTGGAACGGTCGCCGTGCGGAACGGTATGGACGTGCGGCTCGATCTTCTCCATCAAGCCTCGGGCCTCGAGCTGATGCACGATCAGCTTGCGCGCGGCGAAGCGGAACACGCCGTTGAGCTCTAGGATCAGGGCCCTGAGCTCGGGCGTCGGCTCGACACCGTGGGTAAAGTCCGGATTGGGATCGAGCAGGAGCTTCCCTTCGGGACCCATTATGTTGACCATGGGAAGGCCGTGGCGCTTCCCGACCTCGAAGTCGTTGAAGTCATGCGCCGGCGTGATCTTCACCGCGCCCGATCCTTTCTCAGGGTCTGAGTGCTCGTCGGCAATGATCGGGATGCGGCGGCCGACCAGCGGCAGGATCACGTTTTTGCCGACGAGATGCTTGTAGCGGTCATCGTCGGGATGCACGGCGACAGCAGTGTCGCCGAGCATGGTCTCAGGCCGCGTGGTGGCGACCACGATGTAACTCGAGGGATCGTTAGGATTAAAGCGCGTGCCCTCGATCGGGTAGCGCAGATGCCAGAGATGACCCTTGGTCTCGATCTGCTCGACTTCCAGATCGGAGATGGCGGTGAGCAGCTCCGGGTCCCAATTGACGAGACGCTTGTCCTTGTAGATGAGGCGAGCGCGGTAAAGCTCGACGAAGACCTTGCGCACGGCGCGCGACAGCCCCTCGTCCATGGTGAAGCGCAACCGCGACCAGTCGCAGGAGCAGCCAAGCCGCTTCAACTGGCCAACGATGATGTTGCCGGACTCCTCCTTCCACCTCCACACGCGCTCGATGAATTTGTCGCGACCGAGCACGCGGCGGCTCGGCTCCTGGCGTTCCATTAATTGACGCTCGACCACCATTTGGGTGGCGATGCCGGCATGATCGGTGCCGGGCTGCCACAGCACGTCGCGGCCGCGCATGCGCTCGAAGCGGACGAGCACATCTTGCAGCGTGTTGTTAAGGGCGTGCCCCATATGGAGCGAGCCGGTGACGTTCGGCGGCGGAATGACAATGGCGAAGGGCTTGGCGGCGGCACGCTCGGGCCGGCCCGCGGCAAAGGCTTCCGCCTGCTCCCAAGTGCGATAGATGTCGCCTTCTATTCGCTGCGGCTGATAAGTCTTCTCGAGCATGGACGCGTGGGTTCGGCGCGAAAAAGTGCGCGCGTCCTACGCTGTTGCCTTCAGCGCTGTCAACCTGAAGCGCGTTCAGTCCGCCTGGAACCGCCCCGGATTGTCCCTGAGCTCGTCCTTGAGCGCAGCGGTCAATACGCGCGTCATGTTCTCGTCGAGCCAACGCTGAAGCATCGGCCGGAGCATGTCCTTGACGCTGTCCTCGAGACTCTTCGGACCGGCCTCGCCTCCCGACGCAGCGGCGTAGGTCTGGTGATTTCCACCGTTCGCCCGTTGTGCCGGGTATTCGGGCTGAGGCTGGGACTCTTCGCGCGCCGCCCAGGAGGGCGCCGTGGGCTCCCAACCCCGATCGGCGGGCTCCCAACCCCGATCGACGTCAGGCTCCGGCTCCCCGACCACTACCTCGAGGATCACCGGTTCCTGCGCCACCATCTCGCCTTCGAACTCGGTGAGTTCAGGCTCCCGCTCCGGCTCATAAGCAGCCTCGGGCAACGCGGCAGGCTCGGCCACTGACTCCGGCGAAGCCGCAAATGCCGGCTCGGCTTGTGGAGTGAACGGCGGTGGCTCGTAAGAGAATATCGGGGATGTGGGAAGCTGGCCTGCTCTCAAGGCCGCGATTGCCCGCTCAAGGGCCGACGCCGCCTCCTCGCTCGCTGACATCGCCTGGGGAGCTTGGGCAGGTTCCGCCGCAACCTCCGGTTCATAAGCCGCGGCCTCGGGCTCCGAGGTCTCTTCCTCAGCGCCAAGTTCGGGCTCAGCCTCAGGCTCTCGGAACTCCGGTTGAAACTCGGCTTCGGGGGCAAGCGCCTCAGCTTCCGGGGCAGACGCCTCTGCTTCGGCAACGACCTCTACGACTTGCAACTCTTCCTCGACGGGCTCTAGCCCGCCGAGTTCGGCAGTCAAATCGAGGATATCCTCCTCCTCTTCGACGGCCTCGACCGGCGCAGGCGCGCCGCCGCTCAAAACGCGCGCAATATCATTGATGATCTTGTCGTCGGCCTCGCCCTCAACCTCGCCTTCGGAAAGCTCAAGAGTTTCATCGTCATCTTGGCTTTGAGGTGCGGCGCTATGCTGCGGTGCCGAATTTGACTCATCATCCGAGATAATCCGACGGATGGAGGCCAGGATTTCCTCCATAGTCGGTTCAGGAGCACGCTCGGTACTGCTCATGACTTGATCCCTTGCCGCCATATAAACCCCCGCAATACCCGGCGGTCAAACACCAGGGCTGCACTTGGGTTGTAACTTAACACAACGTTAAGACCCAAGTCTCGATTTGGATAGATGACCGCTCCCGTTAGTTAACGCAGATAAACGCGCGATATCGGACAAGGTTCATTCATCAGGAGCGGGCGGAGGCGGCGGCCGCAAGCCGAACCACTTATTCTTCACGGTGTCATAATGCTCGATCGGATCATAATAAGGCACTGATAAACCAATGGTTTGTGCATCCATACGACCTATGGCGACGTACAGCGAATATTCGGCCACCACGCGGTCGCGGAGCGCCGTGACGAGGCCGATCTGCGAATTCAGGAGCTCCCGCTGGGCGTCGAGGACGTCGAGCGTGGTGCGCTGGCCGACTTTCTCCTCCTCGCGCACGCCAGTCAGGGCGATTTTATTGGCATCGACGGCCGCCTGGGCCGAGGTGATGGCAGGGCCGGAGGACTGCAAGATGCCCCAATTGGCGATCACGTCGGCATGCACGCGGAGTCGCGCGTCCTCGACCTCCTTCTTAAGCTGATTGTTGGTCTCCTTGGATTGGCGCACGCGGGACGAGACGCTGCCGCCTTGGTAGAAGGGCATATTGACCCGCCCCGTCACCGTCGTCGTCTCCTCCTCTTTCAGGGTTTGGCTCTGGTCGAAGCGCTTCTCGTACTGCGCCTGAAACGTCACCTCGGGAAGGAGCTCGCCCATGATCTGCTGCACGGCGTAGAGCGAAGCCTCCTCTTGATAGACGGCAGCAAGAATGATTGGGTTCTCGCCGTCACCGAGCGTCATGGCGTCGTTGAGGGTGGTCGGAAGAAGGTAGAGGATTGAAGGGGGCGTCTCAAGGCTGCCCGGCGGGTGGCCGATGATCTGCTCGTAGGCCGCGTTGCTCGTCTTCAGGTTGGCCTGGGCCGCGGCCAACGTCGAAAGCGCCTCGGAGCGGCGGGCCTCGGCCTGGGCTACGTCGGTGCGCGTGACCTCGCCGACATCGAAACGGTCCTTGGTCGCTTTGAGCTGCTCGGTAAGAACCTTCACGTCGTTCTCGCGCAAGCGGACGATCGCCGTGTCGCGCACGACGTTGACATAGGCGGTCACCGCATCGAGTAGCACCGTCTGCTCGACGCTGCGCAAGCTCTCACGCGCGGCCTGCACCGTCGACTTCGCCTGCCTGATGGCATTCAGATTCTGAAAACCCTCGAACAGAGGCTGGGTCAGCTGGACGGAATAGCCCCGGGGGTGGGTGACGCCTGCGCCGGCAAAACTGCCGATTGCGCCCCCTGCGGCCCCCGCCGTTTCGACATTGGTATTCCGGAAATTCACGTCGGCGGAGCCGCTGACCAAAGGGCGCAAGCCGGATTTGGCGAGAGCCACCTGCTCGTCGGTCGCTCTCAGCCTGGCGCGCTCGGCGTTTAGGACAGGATTGATCAAGTAGGCGTCAGTCAACGCTTGTTCCAGCGTCTCGGCGCCAGCCGGACGGCCACAAGCGGTGATGACGAGGAACGCACATACGAGAGCAGCCCCGCCACGTAGCCGCCACGACATTCCCGCGCAGGACGACATGGCGTGCCTGCCAACGAAGCCTTGCAAAACGCTATTTCTCCCGCAGTTGGTGACGCCCCCCGCCCCCGCTGCGGCAAAAACCATAGAGCAGCATATGCGGCATGCGACACCCACGGAAAGTGGCTTTTAGGGGATTTGGCAAAAAATTCAAAGCACTGTGGGATCAGAGCAACAGTGCCCCGGCGGAAAAAGAAACTAGAAGGTGAAGGCGGGTTTCGGCGCAAAACCGGGCAAGGCGCGCGCGCCAGCATCGAAGTGAGGCACCCCGCTCGCCTCGTCGGACACTTTGACAAAAAGATAAGCCTTGCCCTGACTTGGGTTAGTGGCGTTCCGGCTGATCACTACCACGAGCCTGCCTCCTTCCTTCAGTTGTGCGAGGAGGGCGGTGGAAACCTCGGGAACACTGCCGTTGAGCAGGATCACGTCGTAAGGACCGCCAGTGGCGTGACCTTCGGCCAAGGCCCCTGTCACGATTTCCGCATTGGAGATGGCAAGCTCGCGCAAAGCGCCTCTGGCAGCCTCGGCAAGCTCGGGTTCAGCCTCGAGTCCGACCACCGAGCGAGCAAGCCCGGCAAGGACGGCAGTCGAATAGCCGGTGGCGCAGCCAATATCGAGGACAGAGTCTTGCGGCTCGACGCTTGCGAGCTGGATCAACCTGGCAAGCACCATCGGCGCCAACAGGAAGCGCGCCGGCGCGCCGTCGATCGACGGGAAGACCTCAAGCGCATCGTCGATGTAGGCGACCTCGCGAAGGCGAGGCGGCACGAAATTCTCGCGCGGGAGCGCCCGCATGGCGCCAATTAGGCGGCGGTCGAACACCTCGTTGGGCCGAAGCTGGGACTCGACCATCGCGATGCGTTGGATTGCAAAATCCGCCATCCCTGCTTCCCTTCACCTCTAACGTCTTCTTAGATTTAACTTGGTTCCCAAGCACCTTCATGACGAAACGCGGGTTGCAAACAGCATGGTTACGGAAACGCCGTTACGCGTATTGCACAAGAGGGGGGCAATCAATTAGTAGACGCTTGAGATTGGCCACGTGGCGGAGTGGTGACGCAGCGGACTGCAAATCCGCGCACCCCGGTTCGATTCCGGGCGTGGCCTCCAATTCTCGCTCAATCCCGCCAGCCAAATTTCGTGTTACCCCACCTTGGACTTGCGCGCAGGCGTAGGGGTGCGCGCCTCGGCTTTATCGTCCTTCCTGTCGCGATGCCACCACACGGCGAGTTGACGACGCCAGCGGCGGACGATGGGAATATCAATCGAGAGCACGAGAAGCCCGAGTGGGATCATCCAGAAGCCGAGCACCGGCAGAAACCCAAGCAGGCCCAAGGCGATGAGCAGGATGCCGAGCCCGATGCGGATCGGCTTCGATTTCGGCAGATGCCAATGGCGGTTGAAGATGCGGACTTTATGGGCCATGCGCGGGTCGGGCGATCTCAACGTGGAGGCGGACATAGGGGTTTCAGGCCGCACCCGCAACCGGGGAAGACGCCGCAAGCGCGCCGCCGCTAAGCTTAAGAGCGGGCTGCGCAGGTAGCTCTGGAAAGGCTCCTCCCCTTTTGCTATCTAAAGTTTTGGCGCCGCTTAGCTATGAAGCGCGCTCTGCTCCCCGGTAGCTCAGTTGGTAGAGCAAGCGGCTGTTAACCGCTGGGTCGCTGGTTCGAGTCCGGCCCGGGGAGCCAAATTAAATCCAAAATACTTACGCCCAAAAACCTACCTCCCAAACCCTACAGCCTGCCGCTGATGTACGGCATGCGCACGGTTGACGCCCTCGTCCCGCGGGGAGGCGTCCCGCCCGTGCTGCCAATCACGATAGGGCTAAGTCCCGTCTGCTTCTGCTTGTGCCGCAAAGGAGCTGAGAGCAGAGCGGGCAATCTCCTCAACGCTAACTCGAGCGCGTTGGTACTCACCGCTTCGTTCGATGTGATTCGACATTTCCGCGCAGGCAACGAGCAAGGATGCGCAAGGCTATCCGAGCGAGCTGTGGAAGAAAATCGCGCCAGGGAGCAGGTGAGCCGTGCTTAAGGCGGAAAAGCGGCTTAACCGAGCAAGGTCAACGGCCGCAGTCAGAGTCCTAAAGGGGGAAGCAACCCTGCAGCTCGTCGAACGCGGTAATCAGAGAGAAGGTGATGACCAGGGCTTGGCCGATAAGCCGCATGAGCTCGTCGCGGGCATTCTCGTCGAGCGGATAGTCGTCGTTTCCGACCACGTCCAATATCGAGCCGAGCGCTTCCTCGAGGTTGCGCACACTCGACCTCAGCGCCGAGATCCTGCGCGCGGCCGGAGTTGAGTCGATGGTCATTGCCTTCATCGCAACGCCCTCCCTAAAAGGGTTGCGTTTCACCAACCATTGCGCGTGCGCAGTGATGACTGATTTGCGGCTCACAGCCTCCTCTCGGTAGCGCGAGTCGTCCAGTGGACACTTTGTCCTGTCAAGGAAGGCGGAGCAAAACAACGCGTGTGCAGGCGCTTTCTCCCGCGCGACTTGCTGCCGCACGCCGCAGCTTGGCCTTCCTGCCAGTTAGATCGGCAAACCTTCGATGACGGAGATGGGTCGCGAGGTCGGCACGATGCGTCCAAGCCGGAAGCCAGAGGATGCGAACAGCGCTTCGAATTCCTGGGCCGTGCGTTCCTTGCCGCCGACCGTCATGACCAGCATCTCGATGTCCAGCATCTTGGCCGGCGATGGAGCTGGATCGTCGGGCACGACCATCTCGCAAGCCAACACACGGCCGTTCTTCGGCAGCTTGTCGCGCATCAGGCGCAAGATGGTCTGACAGTGCTGGTCGCTCCAGTCATGGATGATGTGCTTGAGGATGTAGGCGTCGCAACCATCGGGTACGCGGTCGAAGAAGCTTCCCGCTTCGATCGAGATGCGCCCCTCGCACCCGGCGAAGCCCGACGCCGGCACGCCTGACACCACCTCGGCCTGATCAAACAGCACGCCATGCAGCTTGGGATAACGCCGCAGGATCGAGGCAAGGAGCAGACCATGGCCGCCGCCGGCATCGGCGATGCGCTTGATGCCCGAGAAATCGTAAGCTTCGACGATGGCTTCGGCGGACCCGGCGGTCGAATTCGTCATCGCTCGCTGGAAGATCTCGCATTGCTCGGGGCGCTCCGCCAGGACCTCCCAGATATTCTTGCCAAAAGCCAAGGTCACGCCATCGCCGCCGCTACGCAGACATTCCGTGATGTGCTCATAGGCCCGCGTGGAGAACTCCTCGCCGAACATTACGGCCATGTAGCGGAGCGAGCCCGGCGCGTTTGTCTTGAGCAGCTCGCCGACCGGCGTAAGTGCGAAGTGCCGCGGTGGACCTTCCTTGAACACGCCAAGACTCGCGAGCATGCGCATGACGCGATAGAGAGAGGGCGCATGTGCGCCAGCTTTTGCAGCGATCTCCTCGACAGGTTTCGCTGCAGCATCCATGTGATCGGTGACGCCGAGCCTTGCCACCGCTGAAAGCGAATAAGTGAGCTGCTTCCCGAATAGCAGCTGCATCATGACGACCGGAGACGGCGGCGTCTCGGTTGCTGGCTGTGCCATTAATTCTGTCCTCTGTTGAAAGCGGGTGCGGGACCCTGTCTCTCGATTTTGACGCGCCGAGGGCCGCAGCTCTGGGGATTTAGCCACAGGGTCGGTGCGATGATTTGGGACTGGGGGAGCGCAGAGCGCCGGGCTGAGCGGGGGCCCCACGCAACATTCTGGAATGGAAGGCAGAGGATTTGAGCGAAAGGGCCGGACCCGACCCTTTCACCCCCGTAAAACGGCTGGCGGACTACGCAGAACTCTTCCCGCCGGGCTTGAGAACCTTTTGATAGACAAAGGGTTCCCTAGCCTTTTTGGAATTAATTGATTGTGACTACAGGCAATGTGCAACCTGCCAGAAATTATGCCGCGACGAATTTCAAAGCAGCACCGTTGATGCAGTAGCGCAAACCGGTGGGCTTGGGCCCGTCGTCAAACACGTGCCCGAGATGGCCGCCGCAACGGCGGCAATGCACCTCCTCCCGGACCAGCCCAAACGTATAGTCGGTGTCCTGCTTCACCGCGCCTTCGATCGGCGCATAGAAGCTCGGCCAGCCTGTGCCTGAATCGAACTTCGTGTCCGATGAGAACAGGGGAAGGTCGCAACCCGCGCAGGTGAAAGTGCCTTTACGGTGCTCGTTGTTGAGCGGACTGGTGAAGGGGCGCTCGGTATCCTGGTCGCGGAGCACGGCATATTGCGCTGGCGTGAGCAGCTTCCGCCATTCCTCAGGCGTGTGGGTGACCTCGAAGGTCTCGGTGGCCGCTTGCGCGCGGCCGCTCCGCCATCTCAGTGCGCCAAAGCCGGCTGCTCCAACAGTGGCAAGACCGGCGGCGCCCAGCGCAATCTCGCGTCGCGTAAGCATGATTTCTCCTCAAGGCTTCGATCTCGAATCTATGCATCGCCGCGCGCGCCGCAATTCAACTCGCGCGCACGGAAGATCACGAGCAGGTGTCGGAATTCACCCTCGGGAGGTTACTTGCGCGGAGGGGATGACGATCTCGCAACGGACGCCTTTGGGCGGAAAGGATAGCCTGACATCTCCCTCGAGCGCCTTGCCAACCACGGTTTCGATCATCGCCCTGCCGAAGCCGGAGCGCTCGGGCGGAGTAACCGGCGGTCCTCCGCGCTCCTGCCAAATCAGCTTGAGTTTGGAGGCCTCGTCGCAGAACTGCCATTGGATGCGGACCTGGCCGCGCGGATTAGAGAGTGAGCCGTATTTCTGCGCATTGGTGGCGAGCTCGTGCAGCGCGAGGCCGAGGTTCTGAACGGCCTCGGGCTTCAGCATCACGTCCTCGCCTTCGATCGCGATCTGCTCCCCGAAGCGGTCGGCATGCTCGCCCAACTGCTGCTCGATGAGCATGCGGAGCGACGCGCCATGCCAATTGTCTGCGATGAGAAGATCGTGAGAAGACCCGATCGCCACGAGGCGTGCGCTGAAGCGATCGAGAAAATCCTTCACCGAGCTGGTGCGCGCCGCTGTCTGCCGCGCAATGGCGTGGATCACGGCAAGCAGATTTTTGGAGCGGTGGGTCAGCTCTCTTAGAAGAAGACGGAGCTGATCCTCATTCGCCTTGCGCTCACTGATATCAACGGCAACCGAAGTCGTCCCCAGCACTTCGCTCTGCTCGTCCTGCAGAGCTTCGATCAGGAGATAGAAGGAGCGTTTACGCCCGAACAGCTCGAAATTGGTCTCGAGCTCCTGGGCCGCGCCTGTCTCCATCGCCTTGCGCTTGGCCGCAGTGATGACCCGGGCTGCTTCCGGCGGCAGAACCTCCTCGTCGGTCTTGCCCATGAGTAACTCCGGGGTAAGGCCGGCGGGGGCATTATGCGCCCAGGTGTAGCGCATATCCTTGTCCTGGCTGAAGACCGAGATGGGCGAGCCGCGGAGCGCAATCTCGAAGCGCTGCTTCGCTTGGTCCAATTCCCTGGTGCGCCGTTCTACCCGGTCTTCGAGCTGATGGCGGGCCTCCTTCAGCTCCTCGAAGGTGCGCAAATGCGCCGCGACCTCGGCCTGCAGCCGGTCGCGTGACGGCAGCCGCAAGAGCTGCGGGACGAGCTTCCAGGTCACGATCGCCGCGGTCAGCGCGAGCAAAGCTCCCGCCGCTTTGACCACAGCCTGGAGTCCCGGCGTGGGAGTCCATACGCCGATCATCGCGGTAAGATGCGCAAGCCCCACCACGAAGAGAAAGAGCACGAACAGCGTCATGAGCGCCATCTCGCCGGCACTCCTATCGCTGCGCCGCCTCTGAACGAAGATGAGCGCGGCGGGAATGGCGAAGAACGAGATGGCGATGACGCCGTCAGCTATGGCGTTCAGTAGCGCGAGCCCCTGAGTCCCCTCCCCACCAAATGTCAGCCAAGTAGTCATCGTATCGGTCATTCGCTGGGGAACGGCCGAAGATGCACGTTGCCCGGGGCGCAGGCTTCCCTTTGCTACAACCCTCATGAGCGCCGATGGTTCTGCCAAGCTCAGGAAACCCCACCGAAAATTTGGGTTGCGAGGCTTGTTTCTACAAGCGGCGCGGCCTTTCGAGGGTCCTGCGATTTCTTTCGGAACCAATCTTGGGAGGCCGCGTTGTTAGGCTGTTCGAGGGCACGCGAACCATCACCCCCGCCCCTCCCCAGCTGCACTCGAACCATTAACGCCCGTAACCGACCTCCCCCGGTTGCGGGCGTTTCCTTTGGCGCCACGGGAGCGCCGGCCAAGACTCTCTCGGTAAAGGAGGGGATCTCACCCGAGTCTAGAGAATCGCAGCAATCAGGGCGACGAGGAAGACGACCAGGAAAATAAAGAACAGAATGCGCGCTATGCCAGCGGCAGCGGAGGCGACGCCGCCAAAGCCGAACACGCCGGCAACCAGTGCAATCACGGCGAAGACGAGGGCCCAATAAAGCATTTCGGTCTCCTAGCTCTCCGTCGCGACGACGGCCTCGTAGAAGCGCCAAACGCTCGATTGATGACTTTTGTTGCAGCGCCACAAGACCCTGGCGGGTTTGCTTCGTTAGAAATGAGCGACCGCGGCGAGGAGGTCTCTGCCGGTGAAAGGCTTCTTAACCAGAATTGCTCCGCGATGCGCCGGCGGAAGCTGCTCCCGCCCATAGCCGCTGACAAAGGCGAAGGGGATGCCGCGCGCCTTAAGCGCATCGGCGATGCGAGTGACCGGCTCGCCGGCGAGATGTGCATCCAGGAGCGCGCCGTGGACCACCTCCCCGTCGATGGCCTGAAGGGCATCTCCCACAGTGCCGGCCGGGCCGATCACGGTGATGCCTGCCTGCTCGAGCACGCCCGCGATGTCGAGCGCGATCAGAAATTCGTCCTCAACTACCAGCACGCGCTTTGCTGCCATCCCCGTTCCCGCCTTTTCCGCCAGGGACAAAATCGCATCCTCTGGCAGTCAAGTTGATTTGAATTGGGCGTTCGATCAAGCCCCTTGACCGGCCCGCGGACGGGCCAAAGGAACCCGCCATAGGCCCGGGCGTTCATTTGCCGACCACCGCCCGAAAATCATCCTGAATACGCGATCTGTACATAACAGCCGCCCACGCTAGTGGGAGGCAAATGAAAGGAGTAAACTTTCATGAATTGGGACCGAATCGAAGGCAATTGGAAGCAGTTCCGCGGCAAGGTTCTACAGCAGTGGGGCAAGCTCACGAATGATGACCTTGATCTCGTCGAGGGCCGTCGCGTCGAGTTGGTTGGTAGGATCCAAGAGAGATACGGCATTGCCAAGGACGACGCCGAGCGGCAGGTCGACACTTGGCTGCAGAATATGTGACGTCGTACTGATTCCGCCGCGGCGTGATCGGGGGCGGCAAAGTGCCCACCCCTAGTCTTGCCGCGGCTACCCACCTCGCGTTTCAACCGAATTTCGGGGATTTAAGTAGCGAGCGCCTTGGCGCTCGAGTTCTAGCGTAAGGGAAGCGCGGCTCCGGAACGTGGCTGACGTTCTTGCGCCCATCACTCGGGACGCGGACGGGGACCTAACCGGCCGCGGCCCAAAGAGAGGCAAACATGCTGACGACCGTACTTATTATCATTCTGATCCTGATCCTGCTCGGCGCGTTTCCGGCTTGGCCCTACAGCCGCAGCTGGGGCTATGGACCGTCGGGCGTGGTCGGGCTGATCCTGGTGATCCTCCTCATCCTGCTTCTGCTCGGAAAGATCTGACCGCGCTAAATCGCGCCAGCTTTACCGCCGTCCGCGTCGGAACGGCACAAATTGCATGCCCGGCACAAGGCCGGGCATGACAATTTGTGTTAGTCGCTTCAGAAGCTAGGCGCTCATCCGGCGGTCGCGCAGATGTGCCCTGCGCTCGAAGAACAGCGCTTGAGAGACGATCGCCTTCACCGTGTCAGGCTGATAGGGCTTGGTGATGAGGAAGGCTGGTTCCGGCCGCTCGCCGGTCAACAGGCGGTCGGGATAAGCCGTGATGAAGATCACTGGCACGGCAAAGGAGGCGAGCATCTCGTTGACCGCGTCGAGACCCGAGCTGCCGTCGGCGAGCTGAATGTCGGCAAGAACTAACCCGGGTTTCTCCTTGTTCGTGGCGGTCACGGCCTCCGAATGGGTGCGGGCCACGGCGGTGACGCGATGGCCAAGGCCCTCGACGATTCCCTCGAGGTCCATGGCAATCATTGGCTCGTCCTCGATGATGAGCACGTCGGTCGCAACTTGCGCCGCGATCTCGCGGCCGGCTGCATCGATCAACTCGTCGACTTTCTTGGCATCGACGCCGAGAATGCGCGCAGCCTCGGGGACCGAAAACCCTTCGACTGCGCAGAGCAGAAATGCCTGGCGTGGGAGGGGCGTGATGGATTCGAGCTTCCGGTCGACCGGCGTTCCGGTGTCGGCGGGAAATTCGGGCTTCAGGTTCACTTCGACCGAATTCCACAAGCCGAGGAAAGTCTTGTAGAGGGCCACGCGCGGCTCGAGGCTGTTGTCCAATAAAGACGGGTCCTCGATCAGCACTTCTAGAGTTTCGGCTACATAGGCGTCCCCCGCATTTTGCGTACCCGCAAGCGCACG
>JBKOWI010000217.1:0-1989 GCA_046724315.1 Pseudomonadota bacterium
TGGCGAGAGACCGGGAGCAATCAAGGAGGCGCAGCATGTCTGACACTACCATCAAGAAAGTTGAGGCTGCGTCGTCCCCCAGGGGAGAGATGGGTCAAAGATATCTTGTTGCCGGGAAGCGCGTTTCGATGCGTATCTGGATTGACGAGCCCGGCGGAAAACTCAAGGGACCTTCTTCGAGAGAATATGAGACGGTAGGGTACGTGATCTCCGGCAGCGCGAAGCTCGATATTGAAGGTCAAACTCTGAACCTAAAGCGCGGAGACTCGTGGCTGGTGCCAGCAGGCGCCATGCATCAATACACGATCATAGAGCCATTTACGGCTGTGGAGGCGACCGCTCCTCCGGCCGAGGTTCATGGTCGTGATACCCCTGAATAAAAGGCGTGATCGCTTGTTGGAGGTTGAGCTGTTTTGGGTGCGAGCCACCACAATCCCCCGGAGGCGACTGTAAACGTTCTTCTCCAATCTTGGCTGCCGGCATCAGACAAAAAGAAGCCCGGCCTACGGGGGTCAGGACCGGGCTTCTACTTTTTACTTAGCCTCCCTGGCATGAAACGCGTGGCCCATGACTGCGAGCCGCGCGCCCAATGCCAAAACACTTAAATTTGGCAGCCCCGCTTTGGTTCCCGGGACGCATGCCCCCGGGACTAATCCTTGTTCTGTTGTGTCTGGTTTGGCGGGCTACGATCTTGGTGACCGCTCGCCGTCGACAGGCGCTTCAAGAGCGTAGCCAATTTCTCCGGAAGCGGTGCCTCTGAGGCATGGCCTAGGAAATTCCGTAGCGCGCGAGCGATGCCTTGAAGGCTTGCGCGGAGATCTACTTTGCGTGCCTCTCGTGACATGAGGCGGCTCCAAAACCCCTACCTTGGCTCTGCCAAAATCGCCGTCAGGCGACCAAGTTCGATCAGTCGCGGAATTTTTTTGCCGGGGGCTTTTCGCTCATTGGTCAAAACACTTGCAGATTAGCAGCAGCCAATACTCCTCGGGTGTCAGGCTGCAACCGCGCGGCACGGAACAGCCCACTGGGCTTAACGGTTTTTCGAACTCGTACTCTACCGCGGAGAACCTCCATCTCGATCAAGCTTTTTGGTAAACCAGACTCCTGTTGGACTGCAACGGCACCCGCGACCACATTTCGCAAACTCGAACGAAGTGGTTCAGCGGATGTGGTAGTAATTGGTGCACGCATCGTCGGCCTAACGACGGCCTATTTGCTCACCGAAGCGGGATTGTCGGTCACCGTTCTGGAAGCGCGTCGTGTCGGGCGTCAGGTCACGGGTCGCTCTACAGCGAAAATTACAAGCCAGCACTCGCTCATTTATCGGCACCTCATAGAAACCTTTGATGTAGAAACCGCCAAACGGTATGCGGACGCCAATTGTGCAGGCATCAATCTAATTCGCCAATGGGTGCGAGAATTAGGTCTCGACTGCGATTTTGAATCAAAGCATGCATATGCGTACAGCACTGGCCAGTCCCGGATCGCTGACCTTCAATTCGAAGCGGAGGCTGCAGCCAAGGTTGGTCTAGAGGCGGAGCTCCTCGACAGTGCACCGCTGCCGTTCGCGACGACGGGCGCCCTTTGCTTCAAGGACCAGGCGCAATTCAATCCAGCGCAATATCTGATTGGTCTCGCCAGGACCGCCGAATCAAAAGGCACCCGGATTTTCGAAGAGACGCGAGTGATAGCCGTTGACGCCGATGACGGTTGGCAGATCAAAACTGCCCGGAGTTATGTGAACGCCAAACACGCTGTTCAAGCGACCAATGTGCCGATTGCAGGTCCGGTTCGGTACGATCAACGCACGCGGCCGCGCTCTCATATCGCAATGGCCTTTCATATCGAGCAAGAGGTGGCCATCGACGGCATGTTCATAGGAATAGACGAACCCACTCATTCTTTACGAATGGGACGTGACCAAGACGGCCTGCTGCTTGTCGTTTTGGGTGCCAAATTCAACACGGGGCACGAAGGCGATGTGGCGCA
>JBKOWI010000196.1:0-4002 GCA_046724315.1 Pseudomonadota bacterium
GTTTCACGCTGGGACTCTTTTGCAGCGTCTTCAATATTTGTGAGCACGGCGAGGCGACCACGCAAGAGCGCGAAATCACTCATGATGCCATAGGTGATTTCAGGATGGGGCGTATTGGTGGGCTGTGCTTGTCGGAAGCTAGCGAGCGCCAGCGGCTCATCCGCCAAGGCTTGCTCGACTTCGCGGGCCCATGCTTCGCAGCGTGTGCCATAGTCGGCGATGCGCTGGCCTCGCGCGTCTTCAACCAGACGCTCTCCTGCCGTGACGAGATGGGTAAGATTCGCCATGCTTCGAGAGGAGCTTCAACTTCCATTGGACGATAAGTTCTGAACCTTCTTTTCGCTTCCCGGGCCGGTGCTCGCTAGCGCGCTAACTGCGATGGCCACCTATCGTTCCGGGATTTGAACCTCTTCTGTGGCATTCGATGACTACTTTTCTTCCATAAGCGGAACTGCATTTCCAGTGAGTGGCCTTCCGCTTGGTGCCAATAGCGGACGTGCATGGCTGAAGGCGGCCGTGTTGCGGTGGAATCGGCATTCTCAGGCGTCGGACTATGGGCTTCAGCTAAACGCTCACTTGAGTTCCGATCTCGACGACGCGGTCAGTAGGCAAATGAAAATAGCTGCTCGCATCATCGGCGTTTCGGGCAAGCAAGATGAAGATCCGGTCCTGCCATGGCGGCATCCCCGACTTTGCATCGGGGCGGACGGAACGCCGCGACAGGAAGAACGAGGTCGACATGATGTCGAAGCTCCATCCCTGCTTGCGGGCAATGCCAAGGGCGCGAGGAACGTTTGGTACTTCCATGAAGCCAAAGCGAAGGCGAACGCGTGAGAAAGAGCTGCCTAGAGGCTCAATGCTGACGCGATCGCCCGTTTTTATATAGGGGATATTCTCGATGACAACGGTGAGCACCACGTTGTGCTCATGCAGAACCTTGTAGTGCTTCAGGCTGTGCAGCAGGGCGGTCGGCGCGCTGTTAGGATCACCGGTGAGGAAGACGGCCGTCCCTGGAACGCGGGGTCGGGGCTTTTTCTCGAGAGCCTCAACGAGTTCTTGGATTGGGGTCTCTAGTCGTCGCGTCTTCGCGGCTAGAATATTTGCGCCCTTGCGCCAGGTGAAGATGACAAGCATCACCAAAGCGCCAATTAGCAACGGGATCCACCCGCCGTGGAAGATCTTAAGGAGATTGGCGGAGAGAAAAGTGGTGTCGATAATCAAAAACGGGACCATCAGCGCAGCAGTTGCCCATAGAGTCCACTTCCAGCTCTTCCAGATAACTAGGGTTGCCATCAGGGTGGTCACGACCATGGTCCCACTCACTGCTACGCCATAAGCCTCGGCCAAGGCACTCGACGATCTGAATTGCGTGACAAGAAGCAGCACACCAAGCAGCAATATCGTGTTGATGCGTGGCACATAGATTTGCCCGAACTGCGCCCCTGACGTATGCCGGATTTCGAGGCGTGGCAAAAACCCAAGTTGGATCGCCTGACTGGTTAAGGAGAAAGCACCGGTGATGACGGCCTGGCTCGCGATCACCGTGGCAGCCGTGGCGAGCCCGATCATCGGCAGCAGCGCCCAGTGTGGATAAAGTAAAAAGAAGGGGTTCTCGATGGCCTGCGGATTGGAAAGCAGAAGCGCGCCCTGACCCAGATAGTTGATCGTGAGCGCGGGCAAAACCACACTAAGCCAGGCGGTCTGAATTGGCACTCTGCCGAAATGTCCGAGGTCAGCGTAAAGGGCTTCCGCACCGGTCACGGCGAGAAACACGGCCCCAAGCGTCAAGAACCCGATCAGGCCGTGGCTCGTGAGAAAAGATATGGCGTAAACCGGACTGAATGCCTGCAGCACTGTGATGTTTTGGGAAATGTGCCACAGCCCAGCGGCGGCGATGGCCAAGAACCAAATGAAAGTGATTGGACCAAAAAAAGAGGCAACGCTGGCTGTGCCTCGCGATTGCACTGCGAATAATGCAACGAGAATAATCACCGTCAGCGGCACCACGTAAAACTGAAGGCTTGGGGCTGCGACCTCGAGGCCTTCAACTGCCGATAACACCGAGACCGCTGGCGTGAGCATCGCATCGCCATAAAATAAGGCGGCGGCGATGATTCCGAGTGACAACACAATGAAGCTATGCCCACCAAGTGCGCGCTGTGCCAAGGCCATCAGCGCAAGTGTGCCGCCTTCACCGTCATTGTCGGCTCGCAACAGGAGCAATACGTATTTTACTGTGACGACGAGGATTAGCGCCCAAATAATCAAAGACAGGATACCGAGAATGATTTCTGCGTTGGTGGCTTCGCTCAGGCCACCTGCCGCCAAGACCGACTCACGCACAGCGTAGAGTGGGCTCGTGCCGATATCGCCATAAACGACTCCGATACTACCGAGCGTGAGCGCCCAAAAGTCCCTGCGCTCAAACAGCTCGGTATGGGCGCCGCTATTCGGAACGGAAGCCTGCAGCGAAGCGCGCGGCATATGACCTCCCTAGTGGAAGGGCTCTGGTTGGCCGTGATCCCGATCAGTGTTCGAGCGTAGGGCCAGGTTGCCATCCAACTCACGGACGTTCCGCTCAGTCAACAGGACTGACGTGTCCGCTAATGACCCAAAGCGGACGTCGGCAGGCTGTAGAAAAAGTTCCTTCGCAAGAGCGAAATTTGTGACCCGTCTGGGCGCGGACTCACAGAAACCACAGCCAGGTGAAAAGGGCGAAGAGCGGCAACAGAATTGCACCTGACCACAGCATGTAGCTGACGAAGCTCGGCATCCTAATACCGCGCTCCTCACAGATCGAGCGCACCATGAAATTCGGCGCGTTGCCGATATAGGTGTTGGCGCCCATGAACACCGCGCCTGCCGAGATTGCGAGCAGGGTCGATGCGAGCGGGCCCATCAGCTCCCGCGCATCGCCGCCGGCTAGATTGAAGAAGGCGAGATAGGTCGGCGCATTGTCGAGAAAGCTCGATACGATGCCACTGAGCCAAAAATAGGCCGCGTTGACGGGTTTGCCATCGGGCGTAGAAACCAAGCTGAGCGCGGGGGCAAACGCGCCCTCGTGCCCTGCGTGAAGCACGGCGATCATCGGGATCATGGTGATGAAGATGCCGGCAAACAGCATCGCCACCTCCTGGATCGGAGCCCAGGTGAAAGCGTTCTCTACGCGGATCGACTGCTTGGTGGTTTGCCACGAGAGAATGCTTACGGCGATAAGGATGAAATCGCGCACGAGCCCGCTTGCCGGCATCTCGATGCCAAGCCCGACCGGAACCGTAGCGAGCCTCTGCCATACGCCGCTCGCGAGCACCGTCATCCCCACAACAACGAGATAGAGCACGTTGTGCAGACCCTCGATGCGGATTCGGGAAGACGCGCGGCGCCTGGCCTCGCCATCGGCTGACTCGCGATTCCACGCAAGCCGGTCAATGACATAGAAAAGCGCAAGAAGGATGCCGCCTACAAATAGCAGGGGCCCTAGCATGGTCTTCAACGTCCAGAAAAAGTCCACGCCATTGAGAAATCCGAGATAAAGCGGCGGGAACGGCGTGAGAGAACCACCAATGTTGGCGACCAGAAAAATAAAGAAGATAAAAATATGCGTGTTGTACCTACGGTCTAGGTTTGCGGTGATGAAGGGACGGATGAGAGCCATCGATGCCCCGGTCGTGCCAAATAGATTTGCTGCCAGTGTTCCGAAGGCAAGCATCGCGGTGTTGGTCGCGGGAGTGCCGACCAGATTGCCGCTCACCCTAATCCCGCCTGCGACCACGAAGAGCGTGAATAGAAGGATGATGAAAGGCAGATAATCGAGCAGGACCGTGTGCAAGGCCTCAGCGGCGGTGGTCCGCAACCCGAACGCGAAGGCGCAAGGCAAGAGCAAGGCGAACGACCATAGCGCGGCGACCTTGCCGAAATGATGCTCCCAGAAATGAGGAGTTAACAGCGGCAGGAGAGCGATGGAGAGGATGAGACCCGCGAACGGAACAGACCAGAAAAGGC
>JBKOWI010000063.1:0-5131 GCA_046724315.1 Pseudomonadota bacterium
GACAGGGATTGAACTACGGACCCCGTCATTACCAATGACGTGCTCTACCACTGAGCTATGGCGGCGTTAGATTCGGTCAGCTTTCTTAAGCGGCGATGCCTGCTCGGGAGGGTTTGCGCCTCAAGCGCGCGACCCTGCCATAGCGGCAAAGCGCACGCAAGACGAGGGCCGGAAAGGCCAAATCAATATAGGAAAGATATAAAGTCCGGTTAGGATTGGACACCCAAATCAATATAGGAAAGATATAAAGTCCGGTTAGGATTGGACACCGGGAGCCGCAGAATGACTGGCAAGCGGCAGAACCAAAACACGCCGAAAGGCACGGAAAGCGCCGCCCGCCGCGCCCGGCTCGAGCAGGAGCTTCGCGCCAACCTGTTGAAACGCAAGGCCCAAGCCAAGGCGCGGGCAAAAGATGTCCCGGAGAAGGATCGTGATGAGGGGAGACAGAGTTGAGGCTGACGGAGTAGATTGTTCCTTTGGCTCGGGGCCCAACCAGTCTTTGGCCCGAGCGCGAGGGCGGGGTCTTCGCGAGTATCTCGCGAAAGTTAGGGGCGTGAGGGAGTAACATGACCATGGACCGTATCCGCATTGTCGGCGGCCAGCGCCTGAAGGGCACCATCCCGATCAGCGGTGCCAAGAACGCTGCGCTGCCTTTGATGATTGCGAGCCTTCTCACCCGCGAGACGCTGACGCTCCACAACGTTCCGCGGCTTGCCGACGTCAATCTGCTCACCCGTATCCTTGGCAATCACGGAGTCGATGTCACCATCGCCGGCAAGCGGCCGGGTCAGCGCTCGAGCGACGGCCAGACCTTCAGGCTCACCGCCAACGAGATTGTCGATACCACCGCCCCCTACGAGATGGTCGCGCGCATGCGCGCGAGCTTCTGGGTGCTTGCGCCGCTCGTCGCGCGCTGCGGCCGGGCCAAGGTATCATTGCCGGGCGGCTGCGCCATCGGCACGCGGCCTGTGGATCTGCATATCGAGACGCTGCAAAAGCTTGGAGCCGAAATCGACCTCGAAGGGGGTTATGTCATTGCCCGCGCGCCGCGCGGACTGACAGGCAGCCGCGTCGAACTGTCCAAGGTGTCCGTCGGCGCGACCCATAACGCGCTCATGGCCGCCGTGCTCGCCCGGGGCGAGACCTTGATCGATAACGCAGCGCGCGAGCCTGAGGTTACCGATCTCGCCAACTGCCTGATCAGGATGGGCGCGAGAATCGAGGGCCTCGGCACCTCCACGTTGTGGGTGCAGGGGCGCGAGACGCTGCACAGTGCCGAGCATAGCGTGCTGCCCGACCGCATCGAGACCGGCACCTACGCCATGGCGGCTGCCATCACCGGCGGTGATGTGCTGCTCGACGGCGCCCGCGCCGAACTCCTGCAGGAGGCGCTAGACACCTTGCGCTCCACCGGGGTCGAAATCGAGGAGCGGCCGACCGGCCTGCACGTGGCGCGGAACGGCGGCGGCCTGAAGCCGGTCACTGTCGAGACAAAGCCCTTCCCCGGCTTCCCCACCGACCTGCAAGCTCAGCTCATGGCTCTGATGTGCATGGCGAATGGTACCTCGCAGGTGCGCGAGACCATCTTCGAGAATCGCTTCATGCACGTACAGGAATTGGCGCGACTTGGCGCCAAGATCGAGCTCAAGGGCGACACTGCGCTCGTCACCGGCGTCAACGGCTTGCGCGGCGCACAAGTCATGGCCACGGATTTGCGGGCTTCGGTGTCGCTCATCATTGCCGGCCTCGCCGCGCAAGGGGAGACCACGATCGGCCGCGTGTACCATCTCGACCGCGGTTTTGAGCGGATCGAGGACAAGCTCGGCCAATGCGGGGCGCATATCGAGCGGCTGTCGAACTAGGGCCTTCCTAAGTCGGCGGTTTTCTGCCATGCCGGAAGCATGGTACCCCCATGCCGAGAATAGCGGCCGACGCCATGAACCCGTTGAAACTCATTGCTCTCGACGAGGAGGATCTCGCCGTCGTCTCATCGCATCTCCAGGATGCAGTGGTGCGCGTTGGCGACCTCGCCTACTTGCCATCGCAGAAACGTTTTGCCGCAGTGTTCAACCGGTTCGATTGGGAGAAAGCCGGCGAACGTGGCGCTAACGAATACCGGCGGCGGCGGACAGCGCTCAGATTCGACCGGGTATTTGGCGCTCAGCTCAGGAATCTCAAGCAAGGGAAGAGCGATAGGATTCTGTCGCTTCTCGCGGTTCACTTCGAGCCCGACGATCCGCCGGGAGGTCACGTGACGCTGACCTTTTCGGGCGATGCCTCAATCCAGCTTAAAGTCGAATGCATCGAGGCCGAGCTCACCGATCTCGGTCCCGAATGGCGCACACGCTTCAAGCCTGAGCACCCGGGCGCTGGCGGCGAACCCGCCACAGGCAGCGGGCCCGGCAAGAGCGGCTCCTAAGGGGCCGCGCCCATGGCCCTGTGGCTCAAGAGCGGCGACGCCGATTTCGAGGACCGCTTCAAGGCTCTGCTTGCTCTGAAGCGCGAGCAGTCTGCCGACGTTAACGACAAGGTTGCCTCCATCATCGCCCGCGTCCGCGAAGAGGGCGACGCAGCGCTCATCGACCTGACCAAGACCTATGACGGCGTCGATCTCGGCGTTGCCGGCATCAGGATTACGCCGGCCGAGCTTGCCGCCGCCCGCTCATTGGTCGATGCCAAGACCCTCGCCGCGCTGAAGCTCGCGCACGATCGCATTCTCGATCACCACCGCCGCCAAGTTCCCAAAGACGATTGCTACAAGGACCAGCAAGGCGTCGAGCTTGGGTCGCGCTGGACGGCCGTCTCCTCGGTCGGGCTCTACGTCCCCGGCGGCACAGCGAGCTATCCAAGCTCGGTATTAATGAATGCGCTGCCTGCCAAAGTGGCCGCGGTACCGCGCGTCGTCATGGTGGTGCCGGCGCCCAAAAGCGTGCTCAATCCACTCGTCCTCGTTGCCGCGGAGCTTGCCGGTATCAGTGAGATCTATCGCGTGGGCGGAGCCCAAGCGATCGCGGCACTTGCTTACGGCACAGAGTCGATTCCGCCGGTAGCCAAGGTGGTTGGCCCCGGCAACGCCTACGTCGCCGCCGCCAAGCGCCAGGTATTCGGCCATATTGGCATCGACATGGTGGCAGGACCCTCCGAGGTCGTGGTGATCGCCGACGAGGATAACGATCCCTCCTGGATCGCGTCGGACCTTCTCGCCCAGGCTGAGCATGACGAAGCGGCGCAAGCCATCCTCATCACCGATGACCAGGATTTCGCCCGCGCTGTCGAGAGGGCGGTCGACTCCGAGCTTGCAGTGCTGCCGCGCGCTGCCACGGCGCGCGCAAGCTGGAAGGATTATGGCGCGGTCATTCTGGTCGGCAGTCTTGCCGAAGCGCCTTCCATCGTTGATCGGCTCGCGCCGGAGCATCTCGAGATTGCCACGCGTAAAGCCGACGCGCTTGCCGCACTCATCAACAATGCCGGCGCGATCTTCATCGGCCGCTATACACCCGAGGTGATCGGCGACTATGTCGCCGGAACCAATCACGTGCTGCCCACCGCGCGCAGCGCTCGCTTTGCCTCCGGCCTCTCGGTCCTCGATTTCATGAAGCGCACCTCGATCCTGAAGCTCGATCCCGAGAGCCTCGCCGCGCTCGGGCCTGCAGCGATGGTGCTCGCGGAAGCCGAGGGGCTTGAGGCTCATAGGCGCTCGGTCGCGATCAGGCTCAATCCGCGGGACTGACTCATGGCGGAGGCGGAAGTCGAGCAGTTATGGCCTGAGCAGGCGCGCCTTGTCGAGGTCACGCTCGATGAGGCCTCGATCGGCCGTAACAACGCCGAGGTCGAGCACGAACGCGAGGTCGCGATTTTCGATCTCCTCGAGCGCAATGCCTTTGCGCTCGAAGGCCATGATGGCGGCCCTTACACGCTGCATCTCTCACTCGCCGACAATCGCCTTGTGTTCACCGTCGGTGATATCGATCGCGCACCGATCCAGCACGTGATGCTGTCGCTTTCGCCCTTCCGCCGGCTGGTGAAGGACTACTTCCTCATCTGCGAGAGCTATTATCAGGCGATCAAGACCCAGCCGGCCTCGAAGATCGAGGCTATCGACATGGGGCGGCGCGGTATTCACGACGAAGGCAGTCAGCTCCTGATGGAGCGGCTCAAGGGCAAGATCGCCGTCGACCTTCCGACCGCACGCCGCCTGTTCACGCTGCTCTGCGCGCTGCATTGGAAGGGCTGATCCGTTGGGCGGCGCGGCCGATCTACCGGGCGCGGTCCTCTTCGCCTGTAGCCGCAATGCCGTACGCTCGCCGATGGCCGCCGCGATCCTCCGGCATCTCTCCGGCGGCCGGATCTATGTCGCCTCCGCCGGGGTGCGCGCCGGGGAGTGCGACCCCTTCGTCGCAACGGTGATGGAAGAGCTCGGGATCGATTTGTCGCGGCACAAGCCGATGTCGCTCCAAGAACTGGACGATACCTCTTTCGATCTCATCGTGACCTTGGCGCCCGAGGCACACCACAAGGCGCTCGACCTCGTCCGAAACTACGCAGTGGACGTGGAGTATTGGCCGACGCTCGACCCGACGCTGACGAGCGGCAACCGCGAGCAGATCCTGGCCGCCTACCGCGCTGTGCGCGACGGCTTGTTCGCCAAGATAAAAAGGCGCTTTCCGCTAACCGGCGCGCCAAGCGTTTAGCGGCTTCGGCTCTGTTGTTGACTACATGTCCGCTTCTCCGTTCATCATCGCTTTGAAGCCAGTCTCAGCAACATCAGGGGCTTCGAGTGTGAGCGGGAAGCAGAAAGACCTCGGCCGGGGATAAGACCCCGACCGAGATTGGCAACTGCAGTGTTAGAAGATTTTAGGCGCCTAGCTCGTCGTAACGATCAAGTCGTCGGCGTTCCGCTCAAGCTACTTGAGCGGCGTGGTCGCCACGGCCTTCTCGTGATGGCCGAAGCAGCCGCCGAGCCCAACCGTTGCTGTGATGGCAATGGCGAAAGCCAGTAAGACACGCATGGATCAATCCCCCATTTCGCTCGTTGTAGTGACCCACTATAGAGATTTTTGCGGAAAAACCTGTGACACTTTGGTCACTGTAAGACTTAATCACGCAAACGCCGGTTGAAGGGGCGCGGCGC
>JBKOWI010000097.1:0-3087 GCA_046724315.1 Pseudomonadota bacterium
TTGTTGTAGAAAATGTCTGCGAAGGATGGCGCGATGATGCAGCGGAAGCCGAAGTCGAGCAGCGCCCAGGGGGCGTGCTCGCGCGAGGAGCCGCAGCCGAAATTCTCGCCCGTGATCAGGATCTTCGCTTCGGTATAGGGCTTCCTGTGCAGCACGAAGTCGGGGAGCGCTGCGCCCTTCTCGTCATAGCGAAGCTCGGCGAACAGGCCCTTGCCGAGCCCCGTGCGCTTGATGGTCTTGAGGTACTGCTTGGGGATGATCATGTCGGTATCGACATTGATCATGGGCAGGTGGGCCGCGATCCCGGTCAGCGTGGTGAATTTTTCCATTGGCCAAGCTCTCGTCCTTGTCCAAGCTATGTAGCGCCGCGCGTTCGCGGTTTCCAGTCGCATGAGCGCCGCCGGATATCTCCGCTTTTCAGTCGCGAGCCCACAGAATAAGGCCGCCTGTCAAATCGAGGAGAGGGAACAGCGCCATGGCTGGAACGGTGATCTATGAGGCGCATCCGACGATGTTCCGGGCTCATCCCTTCTGGTTCATCGGCTGCATCATCCTCATTCCGGTGTTCGGCCTCGGCGTCCTTCTGCTGCTCTATTGCTACATCCACACGCGGCAGACTGCGCTTACCGTCACCGACAGTGAGCTGCTCTACGAGAGGGGCATCCTGAGCAAGGATCGCACCTCAGTCTCGCTCAAGCACGTCCGCGCGGTGCACGTGACGCAAGGGTTCCTGAACCGTATCCTCGGCGTTGGGACTATCCAAATCTCAACCGCCGGCGATCAGCCGGAGTTCACGGTGGCGGACATGCCGGACCCCGGCACGATCAGAGAGGCGATCTCGAAAGCGCAGAACCAAGGAACGGATTAGGACCGGCATGCCGAGCGCGCACGACGATCGCGATCACAAGGAGACACGGCTCCTGCTCGCTGCGGCGGTCGCGCTCCTGGTCGCGATTGTATGGGGCGGGATCTATTACTTCGTCGAATACGCGAATTTCTCGGACCCGTTCGCGGCAGGGCTGGGTCTCAAGAACGCGGCGCTGATTTCTTTCGACGTCTCTCTCGCCGTGATCCTGGTCATGGCCGTCGTGTCGGGCGGCGACGCCATCTTCGGCGAGCTGCCGTTCACCATCGCAGGGTTTCTGATTTTCTTCGTGGTCTTCTGGCTGATGATCGCCTGGATCTTCTAGGGCGAGCTTACTCGGAGGGGCCGAGCGTCTGGGCCTGCGGCAGGGTGGATGGCGCCGCCGCGTTCTGCTGCGCCGGCCGTCCGACGAGCTGCTGATAATATTTGCGCATCGTCTCACAGCGCTCCGGTCCCGGCGGGTGCACCGAGTCGCCCTTGAGCTGCGAGATGAAGGTGCAGATGTCCTCCATCCCTTGCGCATCGAGCCATCCCCACTTTACGCCGCGCCTGATGGCGAACAGGTCGGCCTGGGTCTCATCGGCGCCGACGAATTGGTGCCCGCATTCGTGGCTGTAGACGTAGAGCTTCACCTGAGTGGACAGGCCCTGGATCTTCTTGGTGTTGAGGATCAGGAAACCGGGGAAGGCGCCGCCCCAACTGTCGAAATTGGAATTCATCACCGTCGGCCGTTTGCCGCAATTGACTGCCTTGCCGTCAATCTTGAGCGCGCCGTGCTCAACGACCTTGGCGTCAGGGCCTGCTTCTTTCAGATATTGATCGAGGGTAGGGCCTGAGGTGGTCGAGCCTTCATTGCCGGACCATTCCTGGGCGCCGGCGGGGCTTGGCTGCCCAGCGCAGAACGCCAATCCCAAGGCGCAAACAAGCGCCAATCCCAAGCGTGCCCGTCCATCCAGCATGACGAATCATACTCTACGGCGGGGATAAAGCTTGCGCAATTGCGGCAGGTTAGCGCGAGCCGTCTTGCGCAGTTATGCCGCCTTTCTTGGCAAAGCATTGGCGGAGCTGGTTGCAGCGCGCCTCAGGGTCGGGATGCAACGGTCCATGGCCTGCGATGTTGAAGACCGCGCAGACGTCGTCGAGCGCCTTCTGGTTCAGCCAGCCCTCGCGCCGCGCGCGCCGGACGGCATAGCAGTCGGCCGCGGTCTCGCTCGGCCCGTAAAGGATATGTCCGCATTCGTGGTAGTAGATCAGCCACTGCACCGGGCGCGGCAAGTCCTTCATCGCCTGCATGTTGAGCATGATCACGGTCGAAGAGACGGCGAAGCCCTCGAAGTCCCGTACCAAGGTCGCGGTGGCGCCGCAGGAGAGCCGGCGGCCAGCGATGACCAGCCTGCCGGGTGCGACGAGCCTGCCCTGATCGTAGGCGGCGACGTCCTCCTCCGGGTTCACCGCGACGAGCGCGAGAAAAAGCGCGAGCAAGATCCCAAGACGGGCAGCCGACCGCATTGCTGTTCCCCCTGCTGCCCCGTCTGATTCCTTCGCGCAGTCTGAGGGGGCGCAAGAGCCCTCGTCAACGGCAAAACTCTAGGCCGACGCGTCCTGTTCTATGCGCTCCATGTCGTCATCGGACAGGCCGAAATGATGGCCGATCTCGTGCACCAGCACATGAGTGACAATGGCGCCGAGCGTCTCCTCGTGCTCGGCCCAGTAGTCGAGGATCGGGCGGCGGTAGAGAAACACCATGTCGGGGAGGGAGGTCACGTCGGACACGCTTTTGCGGGCGAGATCGACACCCGAATAAAGACCCAGTAGATCAAAGGGCGATTCGATTCCGAGCGAATCGAGGGTCTCATCGGTGGGAAAATCCTCGACCCTGATCAGGACCTCTCCGGTCAGCTTGCGGAAGCGGGCCGGGAGTTGGCGGTAGGCCGAATGGGCCAGTTCTTCGAGCTCGGCGAGGCTCGGAGCCTCCCTGGCCGCCAAATTCACGCCTCCGCCCTTGGTCTTCATGGCCCTTGCTACCACGCCGAGAAGAGATTCCTGAATAGAGCTGAATTTCCTGCTCAGGTCGCATTCAGGCCATGTCTTTAATCTAGTCGCTGCTGATAGCCGCGACTGGCGCGGAACGAGAAACGAGGAATCAGATGTTGCGAAAAACTTATATTGCCGCACTGGCCCTGGCCGGCTTTCTGCTCGCCGGCGCGCTTTGCTCGACGCCC
>JBKOWI010000124.1:0-4625 GCA_046724315.1 Pseudomonadota bacterium
GCCGGAGTTGCCCACTCGGGCTAGGTTCTGCCTCGATGTACTCTTCGAGTGTCATTTCGAAGAAAGCCTGGCCTCAAACTCTTGCAGAGCAGTTAAAGCGGCAGATGCCGATAAGCCGAACCCGCCCGCCGACTGTTTCGCGGCCGAAATCTCGCCTGCGCTTGCCGGACGATGGCGTTGACCTGAACGGTCTATAAGAACTTGTTAGGAGGTGCGCTTTTACGCTGTTCGCGTGGGCAACCTAATCACCAGAAACGTCGCCCTGTTAGTAGTCGCGCTCGCATCAGGTCTCGCGCTCGGTGCGATGGCAGAGCGCGCATACGATATTGTTTTGATCGTAACTTGGCTTACTGGCTCTTAATGGCGTCGTGCCTTTGAACAGCTTCCGGAGGGTTCGCACCCTGGAAGGGGCAAAGCCGCCTAAGCGAAATGACAATCATTGGGGGAACCCTCACGGAATTGTCATGATGACTCGCTGCGTCGACTCGCCATGACGACGGAAGAGGAGAACTTCCAATGTTGGCTAGAGAAGAATTGGGATCGGCCTCTTTCGGACGAGGTGGAGCGGCTACAAGACGAGCTGAAACGCTTAGAGATCATGCATGAAGCCGACATCCGTCGCCTTCAATGGGTCGAATCAGAATGGCGGAGCTTGCTCCGCAAAGCGTTCCTAGTGTGCCTGGGGTTGGTGGCTTTACTGCTCTGGTACATGAACAGCTACTCAGAAATGAGAGCTGCGCTCAACGTGGCGTGCGCATTCATCGCGAGTGAGGCGAGCGCGAAGCTCAAAGAGGATGCAGGGAGAATCCCCGCGAAGGACCTTAAAGAGGTTAACAGCGTTTGTAATGAGAAGGCGGCTCTAGGTGCAAATACCGTTCAAGCGTCGAGATGAACCAAAACAATCACTCAGGGTTTAGGGACTTGGTTTCCGTCATCGCGGTGTGTGGCCTTGTCTTGTTCGGTGCCTTGATCGCTCCCCTATGGTTCGGGCAAGCCCAAAATTGGCTCGGATCGCTGAAAGATTGGCTGCCTATGGCACCACCAGAGCAAGGGGGGAAAGCGCCTCAGGGACCAACCGCTACTTGGACCGATAAAGAAATCGAGGCTGCGCTCATGCAGTGCGTGCAAGCATTGGCGCCCATAACGGCTGATGTAGATTCATTAGCCCCGATCCGCAGTGGCGATTGCGGTGCGCCCGCGCCAGTGCTTGTGAAGAGCATTGGTGGCGTGGAAAAGGTTTCATTCGATCCGCCTCTGGTTTTGGACTGCGCCATGGTGGTCGGCCTCGATCGCTGGCTTCGGGACAGCGTGCAGACCGCGGCTAGAGAGGCGTTTTCATCGCCGGTTTCGAAGATCATCGGTTCCTCGTACGTATGTCGCAACGTCTATAACCAGCCAGAAGGCCATCTCAGCCAACATGCCTTTGCCAACGCGATCGATTTGCCGATATTTGTGCTTGCCGATGGCAGAAAGATTGACGTCACGCACGGCTGGGGTCCTACTCAGCGCGACCTTGCCGCCGCAAAAGCGAAGAAGGCGGCCCCAGGCATTACTGGCTCGCTCGCCCAACAGAAGACAGAAAAGAACACCAAAGACACGACAACCGAGGTGGTGAAGGTCTCGACTGCCACGGCCTCAAACAGCCCAACAGTCGCGAGTCCGAGTTCGGCCGCCGCTGATGATTCTGGCGCCGAAGCCGAAGCCAAATTCTTGCGTCTCGCGCACGACGGCGGCTGCAAAATATTTTCCACAGTGCTTGGCCCAGAGGCCAACGACGCGCATCGGTCTCATTTGCATATGGACCTTCAGGCCCGAAAGACTGCGGTCTGCAAATAAGTCTCGAGAATCATTCACGGAAGGGTGCAAGAAGGTTCGCCATCTGCCGCTATCTTTTGATCGAGAGGGACCCGGAGTTCTTTCCCGCATATCATCATTAGGACCATGTGAGCCGGCAATTGAACCCCAGGAGGCACCAATTCTCGGACTGCTGAGATGGTTGGCAAAGCCGAATCCGCATTGGCAGGTTTACACAGGGCAGCCGACGGCCCTAAACGCGCCGAGCGGTCACCGGCCTATATCGTGTCCTTCACGCGACGGAAGCAGACGCAGTAATTGTTTTTTTGGCTTCACAATCCGGCTGCTGTGATGGTCCTGCTCAGAGATCGATGACCATTCGGCCTTTTATGTTTCCTGCGAGGATTTCATTCGCAAGGGATGGGACATCGTCCAGGGCGGCAGAAGGGTTGGTCAAGTATTAACCTCGACTCGCCTTTCACCTGTTTTGAAACCAATTTTAAAGAGCAGCAGCGCGACGCTCGTGGCAACAAGGAGGTGCTGCCATGTTGCCGCTCTATTCGAACTCGGTTGGTAAAGTCCAATTCACAGTCGTGTATCGCGGTTACGATCTCGATGTGACGCGCGCAGTCTCGGGTTGGCGCGTAGGAGTTCACCCGAAAACAGCCGATCTGCCTATTCTCGGCCGCAGTGAGATATATGCCCATGACCAGGACGACGCCGTCGTGGAGGCTAAGGGCCGAATAGACGGAGCTCTCTCTTTCCTAGGCTGCTCTATCTAATCGACCGCGCCTAAAAGCCTCATCCGGAACGCTAGGGGCGTTCACTGGCGAAAGCCTTTAAGCTCTCGGAAGCATGCGATCGCTGATGATGCGCCGCTGTATTTCGCTTGTGCCTTCAAAGATCGTCGTCAGCCTTGCGTCGCGCCAGTAGCGTTCTATCCGACGCTCGGTGGTGTAGCCACTGCCGCCATGGAGCTGCATGGCCTGATTGGTTACCCGCACTGCCATTTCGGTCGCGAGCAGCTTTACCTGCGCGGACTCGCTTTCCGCCGGCTGGCCCTCGTCCAACAAATGCGCAACCTGCTGCCAGAAGACTCGAGCTTGGGCAACCTCAGCGGCCATGTCGGCCAGCGCAAAGCGCAGAGCTTGAAACTCACCGATCGGATGACCGAACTGCTCGCGCTCCTGGAGATATGCCCACGTGTCCTCGAGGGCTGCGCGGGCGACGCCGACGGCGCGCGCCGCAGTATGTACGCGAGCGATGTTCAAGCCTCTCTGGACGGCGGCAAATCCCCCCGAATCCGCATCAGCCCCTTCGTCGCCGTAGAGACCTGTGAGGCGGTCATTTTCCGGAACGCGCACTCGATCGAGTTCGAGGTGCCAAGTGAGGAAGCCGTGATAGCCAATCTTGTCAATTACGCGCCCAGTCATGCCTTCAGGGAAAATGCCTGGCTGTTTGACCACCAGGAATGTTTCAAGCCCGGCCGAGCGGGATTCGCCATCCTTAGGCTCGCGTGTTCTAGCGAGCACCTCAATAAAGTCGGCGGCGAGCGCAAAGCCCGCCCATCGCTTTGTTCCCGAGAGGAGCCAATAGCCATCTTCGCGGGTGGCTCTGGTTTGAACGGCCGCGAGGTCCGAGCCTGCGGTGGGTTCAGATAGCGCGATGGCCCCAATCCATTTGCCCTGGGCTGAGCGGCGGAGCAGTCCGAGCCGGCGGTCATCATTGATCGTTTGCGTGCCGAGTCCCTGTCCCCGTGCCAAGATGCTGCCGACCGAAAGCCAAGCGCGGGCGAGTTCCTCCGAGACAAGGCAGTATTCGAATACACCAAGCCCCATGCCGCCGTGCTGGGCTGGAATGGTAATGCCGAACCAGCCCTTCGCGGCCATCTGATCGATAAGACTCCGCGGCATCTCCCCCTTCTTGGGATCAAGCTCGTCGGCAATTGGGAGCACGATATCCTGGGCAAAGGCGCGGGCCTCAAGCTGCAGTTCGACGCGCGCGGCGGTTCGCCAGGGCGGCTGCAGATCGGGAGGTTGCGGCTCTAGGCGCGTTTTGGTCGACATGCCATCTGGAATTGCAGACGAGACTTTGGCGCCAGCGCGCCGCTTAATGCGATGTGGAGATGGTGATTTGAGAAGTCAGCGCGCTGGCCTCCACCTGCTGCACCAGTTCTTCTGCTTCGCGAGCCAGCCGCTTCTCACCCGCCTCCATCAACAGCTGAACAACCTCCGCCAACTTCATTGATGCTGTCTCGAGCGGTTCCGCTTTTGTCACACTCGCCATACTAGCCTCCTGTGAGCCCTCGGGAGAAAGTATCTTTCTGCAACCCCTTTGGGCAAAGCGCCTGGTTAAGGGCTTCGGCCGACGTCATTCGTGACGAGAAAAGAAGACAATTGATGGCATTAGACTGAGCAAGTGTCTGGCCGTCGACTTCAAGCGCCGGAAGGCACTGAACGGCGCGTTCTGAGGCGACACGCGATCATCCTCGATTGGATACCTGCTATCGAGAGGGCCAGTCTGCGGGCTCTCCGTGCCCTCCATGAAAATCGAGGTAAGTCAGTTTAGTTTCGGCAGGAAGCTGCCTCCATTATCTTCACCCCTGACATTTGCGAGGCTTATGGAACAGCCCGCCGACCGCATCTTTTCACGGAGCAAGTTGAACCGCTTCACCGCGTTTCAGTCTGCAGGACTTCAACCTGAATGTCGTTCTCGGCCAAAAGCTCCAAGGTTTCGGGACAGACTTTCAGCCGCTGCCAGATTCCTATTGAGAGCACCACGGCTTTTGCCTCGTGCTCAATCAATTCTCGAACGTCGGCGGGTTGAATGCC
>JBKOWI010000146.1:0-5789 GCA_046724315.1 Pseudomonadota bacterium
TCTCGCTCGTCTCATCGCCATGGTGGGCGGAGCCGAGGAGCCCTTAAGGCTCGCCAAACTCGAGGCGCTGCTTGCCTCGTTCATTGAAAGCCCGGACAAAGCCCACACGTTCGGACGTTGCCGACTCCAGCCGTTCTCGAAGCGCCTCGGTATCTTCCGCGAGGTGAGGGCCGAAGGTCTTCCCGTCGCTCGGCTCCTGCCTGGCGAGCGGGCGCTGTGGGATAACCGGTTCAGGATCGAGCTCGGGGCGCACGAGCAGGAACCCATCACCGTGCGGGGTCTTGGTGACCAAGGCCTGCGCGATCTGCGCGAAAGTTCCGCTTTGCTTGCCTCGTTGCCGCGTCTTGCCGGGCGGACGCTTCCATCCTGCTGGCGCGACGGTCGCCTGATTGGCGTGCCACTCCTCGACAGGCTGACGGATGAAGGCCGCAAGGAGGTCCTCGATTGCCGCGCGACCTTCGTCAGCGGCGCAAGACTGCGGGGAACGGCCTCGCTCTAAAGCTGTTTTAGAAAGCGTGCACCCTTTAGGGTAGCTTTACTTGGCAAGGAAGCCGCAGGTTCCTATGTTACCGAGGCTTGAGCCATTCTCGCGCCCGCGTCGGGGGCTAGGCTTGGGTGGCGGCCTAGCCGTGCTGAGATCAAGCCTTCAGGTCAGTTCATGAACTCGAATTTCCGTAACTTCGCCATCTGGGTCTTCATCCTCCTGCTGCTCGTTGCCCTGTTCAACCTGTTCCAGAGCCCTGGCGTGCATGTCCGCGGCAATGAGATCAGCTTTTCGCAGCTGCTTTCCGAGGTTGAGGGTGGCAACATCCAGGATGTGACCATCGCCGGCAATCAGATCACCGGACACTTTACTGACGGCCGCAATTTCCAGACCTATGCGCCGAACGATCCCAACTTGGTCGACAAGCTGAACCAGAAGGGCGTGAAGATCACCGCCAAGCCGTCCGAGGATGACGTGCCATCACTGCTCGGCGTGCTCGTGTCCTGGTTCCCCATGCTGCTCCTCATTGCCGTGTGGATCTTCTTCATGCGCCAGATGCAGTCTGGTGGCGGGCGAGCCATGGGCTTCGGCAAGTCCAAGGCGAAGCTTTTGACCGAGCGTCATGGCCGCGTGACCTTCGATGACGTGGCGGGCGTGGACGAAGCCAAGGAGGACTTGCAGGAGATCGTCGAGTTTCTCCGCGATCCGCAGAAATTCCAGAAGCTCGGCGGGCGCATCCCGCGCGGCGCGCTGCTGGTCGGTCCCCCCGGCACCGGGAAGACGCTGCTCGCCCGCGCCATCGCAGGCGAAGCCAACGTGCCGTTCTTCACCATCTCCGGCTCCGACTTCGTCGAGATGTTCGTGGGCGTCGGCGCTAGCCGCGTGCGCGACATGTTCGATCAGGCGAAGAAGAACGCGCCCTGCATCATCTTCATCGATGAGATCGATGCAGTCGGCCGCCACAGAGGCGCAGGCCTTGGCGGCGGCAACGACGAGCGCGAGCAGACGCTCAACCAGTTGCTGGTCGAGATGGATGGCTTCGAGGCCAACGAGGGCATCATCCTGATTGCCGCCACCAACCGCCCAGACGTGCTCGATCCTGCGCTGCTGAGACCAGGCCGCTTCGATCGCCAGGTGGTGGTGCCGCGTCCCGACATCATCGGCCGCGAGAAGATCCTGAAAGTTCATGTGCGCAAGGTTCCGCTTGCGCCTGACGTCGATCTGCGCGTCATCGCGCGCGGCACGCCAGGGTTCTCCGGCGCAGACCTCGCCAACCTCGTCAACGAGGCGGCGCTGCTTGCCGCGCGCCGGTCGAAGCGCCTCGTCACTCAGCTCGAGTTCGAGGACGCCAAGGACAAGGTGCTGATGGGCGCCGAGCGCCGCTCCATGGTCATGACCGAGGAGGAGAAGACGCTGACCGCCTATCACGAGGGCGGGCATGCGCTGGTTGCTTTGCATCAGGCGGCGTCGGACCCAGTGCACAAGGCGACCATCATCCCGCGTGGGCGCGCGCTTGGAATGGTCATGCGCCTTCCCGAGCGCGACATGCTCTCCTACACGCGCGCCAAGCTCAAGGCCGACATCACCGTGGCCATGGGCGGTCGCGTCGCAGAGGAGATCGTGTTCGGCTACGACAAGGTCACATCTGGCGCCGCCGCCGACATCAAGATGGCGACGCAGCTCGCGCGCGCCATGGTCACGCAATACGGCATGAGCGACAAGCTCGGGCCGCTGGCCTATGGCGACAACGAGGAAGAGGTGTTCCTCGGCCACTCAATCGCGCGCCAGCAGAACCTTTCGGACGAGACCCAGACCATGGTCGATGAGGAGATTCATCGCATCGTGGACGAGGCCTTCGAGCACGCGCGCAAGATCATCTCCGAGCATATCGACGATCTGCACACGATCGCGCGCGGCCTGCTCGAATACGAGACCTTGTCGGGCGACGAGATCAAGGACTTGCTCAAGGGCAAGCCGCCGGTGCGCGAGTTCACGGCCGAGACGGCAACACGGCCGGGGCCTGCGTCAGCGGTTCCCGCCGCCGGACGCGGCAAGAAGGCGCCGCCCGAGCCTGAGCCCGATACCGGCAGCCTGGAGCCGCAGCCCACTTAGGCCTATCTCGAATTGAATTGGACAAAATGCCCGGCCTCGCGCCGGGCATTTTCGTTTGGCCGCGACATTTGCGAGCTCCGCCGTGCTAAGGCTCATGAATGGCTGATACGAAGCTCTATCTTAGGCCGATTGGATTCCTCTACGGCGCCGCTGCACAGGAGGCGATGGCGGACGGGTTGGCATTGCCGCTTGCCGAAGGCCCGATTGCGTTCACGGCGGCTGAACTGATCGAAGGCGCTCCGGGCAACAGTAAGGCGCGGCTCTTCACCGCGCGTTCACTCGCGGAGTCCCACGACGCCGATCTGAGCAAAGTGCTTGAGCGTGTGACGGCGGCGCGCCCACCCTTCGCTGGCCGCAGCCTCGACCGGCCTCTCCTCATGGGCATTGTCAATGTGACGCCGGACTCGTTCTCGGATGGTGGCCTCTATGACACCAAGGAAGAGGCCATCGTCCATGCCGCGGACTTGGTGAACGCCGGCGCCGCCATCATCGACATCGGCGGGGAGTCCACGCGCCCAGGCTCTGACGCCGTTGAGGAGGACGAGGAGCTTGGCCGTATTGTACCGGTGCTGGACGGCCTGTCGGGCCTCGATGCCGTTATCTCAGTGGACACCCGCAAGGCCAAGGTAGCGCGGGCCGCCGCAAAGGCAGGCGCTGCCATTCTCAACGATGTGTCGGCGTTCACCTACGATCCGCAAAGCCTCGCTGCCGCTGCGGAGATGGGTCTCAGCGTGATCCTGATGCATGCCCAGGGCGAGCCCAAGACCATGCATCTCAATCCGGTCTATGCCGACGTGGTGCTTGAGGTATTCGACTACCTCGAGCAGCGGATCGAGGCGGCCGAAGCAGCTGGCATCAGCCGCGCCAAGATCGCCGCCGACCCGGGCGTGGGCTTCGGTAAGACCATGGAGCACACGCTCAGCCTGCTCGCCAATCTCAGCCTTTTCCATGGCCTTGGCGTGCCGCTTCTGGTGGGCGCCTCGCGCAAGCGCTTCATCGCAGGCATCGACGGCGGCGAGCAGCCGAAGAGCCGCGAACCTGGATCCCTGGCAGTCGCTATCGCCGCAGCGTCACAAGGAAACCAGATTCTTAGGGTGCATGACGTGGCGACCACCCGCCAAGGGCTTGCGGTCTGGCGGGCTGCGACGTTCGGCGCTGAAAATTAAGGCAAATTCACATCCCGGACAGCCTCAAATAGTGTAACTTTCGCTTACATTTTTTGAACGAGACTGCATCCGAGCAGGAGCATAATCTCATGAGGCGCCAAAAAGGCCTCAACGAAGGTCAGGCACCTACAGGGAGAGTGGACGGGGGGAAATCCGTCATGGCTCGAAAGTATTTTGGCACGGATGGCATCCGTGGCAGCGCTAATTCTCATCCGATGACGTCGGTTGTGGCGCTCAAAGTGGGCATGGCCGCCGGCAAGCTCTTCACCAACGGCTCCTATCGTCATCGGGTGGTAATCGGCAAGGACACGCGGCTGTCCGGCTACATGATCGAGTCGGCGCTTGTGTCCGGGTTCACCGCGGTGGGCATGGACGTTTTCCAGCTCGGGCCGATGCCGACGCCAGCCGTCGCCATGTTGACCCGCTCGCTCCGCGCCGATCTCGGCGTGATGATCTCGGCGTCGCACAATCCCTTCGTCGATAACGGCATCAAGCTGTTCGGGCCCGACGGCTACAAGCTCTCAGACGAAAAGGAGGAAGCGATTGAGGAGCTGATGGAGGGAGACTTCTCAGAGCTCCTGACGGCTTCCGAAAAGATCGGCCGCGCGACCCGCATCGACAGCGCCCGCGAGCGCTATATCGAGTTCGCCAAGCGCACGCTGCCCAAGAACATCCGCTTCGACGGCATCAGGGCGGTCATCGATTGCGCCAATGGCGCGGCATACAAAGTGGCGCCCGAGGCCCTGTGGGAGCTCGGCGCGGAGGTGATCAAGATCGGCGTCGATCCGAACGGCCTGAACATCAACAAGGATTGCGGCTCGACCTCGCCGGACGACCTGATCCGCAAGGTCAACGAGGTGCGCGCTGATATCGGCATTGCGCTCGACGGCGATGCGGACCGCGTGGTCATGGTTGATGAGAAGGGTCGCATCATCGATGGCGATCAGCTCATGGCGGTGATCGCCGAATCCTGGTTGCGGCGCGGGCGGCTCGCCGGCGGCGGCATCGTCGCCACGGTGATGTCGAACCTCGGGCTTGAGCGCTATCTCGAGGGGCTTGAGCTTGGGCTTGCCCGCACGCCCGTGGGCGACCGCTACGTGGTCGAGCATATGCGCCAGCACGGTTACAATGTCGGGGGGGAGCAGTCGGGCCATATCGTACTCTCGGACTACTCGACCACCGGGGACGGCCTCGTCACGGCACTCCAGATCCTTGCCGTGATTGCCCAGAGCGGCAAGCCGGTGAGCGAGATCTGCAACCGCTTCGAGCCATTGCCGCAGATCCTCAAAAATGTGCGCTACAAGAATGGCGGCCAGCCGCTCGACAATGTCGCGGTACGCAGGGCGATCGACACCGGCAAGTCGAAGCTCGGCAAGTCTGGGCGGCTCGTCATCCGCCCGTCAGGCACCGAGCCCGTGATCCGCGTCATGGCCGAAGGCGACGACGAGAAGCTGATCAAGACGGTGGTCTCCGAAATCGTCCACGCCCTGACCGACGCTGCGGCCTAGCATCGATCTTCGTAGGATTTTCCTTATGATTGCCCGGCTTGACCGGGCAATCCAGTAACGCCCGGTAATAAGCAACGGACAAAATTGATTATTGGATTCTCGCTTTCGCGGGATGACAAACGACAACTGGAATGACTACTCCTCCTAAACCAAACCTCCGGCCAAAAAATCCGCGCTTCTCGTCGGGACCATGCACCAAGCATCCCGACTGGTCCTTCGCCGGCCTCAAAGGCGCGCTGCTCGGGCGCAATCACCGCCAGCCCGATACCCAAGCAAGGCTCGCGCTCGCCATCAATCGCACGCGCGAGCTGCTCGAGCTTCCAGGCGACTATCTCGTGGCGATCGTGCCAGCCTCGGACACCGGCGCTGTCGAGATGGCGCTGTGGTCGCTGCTCGGACCGCGCGGCGTCGATGTTCTCGCTTGGGAGCACTTCAGCCAGATTTGGGTCACCGACATCGTCGAGCAGCTTAAACTCAAGAATGTTCGCGCTCTGGTCGCGACCTATGGCGAGCTGCCTG
>JBKOWI010000185.1:0-9107 GCA_046724315.1 Pseudomonadota bacterium
CCTTGGCCCACGCTCCGCTTCGCACCGTCAGGCAACTCGAGGGAGAACGGCGTAACGATTCCGCCCACACGATCGATGAAGGCGTCGAGAGTCGCTGCGGCAGATGACATGCTGTCGATCCCCGGCTTTATGTGCCGCGCGCGTTGCGCCCGCGGGCTTGGCTTTGTGTCCGGCCAATTCTGCCCCGGAAGCGTCGCATATGACAAACGCCGTTTTCGACGAAGCTTCCTGTTGCGAAACGGAGGGAAGGCAAGGCTATGATCCCGCCCTTCAAGCAAACCGGGGTGGAAAATGCCGAAAATTGAGTGGTGCTGGCGGCTCGTCGTCGTAGCCGCTGCATCAGTTCTTTGCCTGTGCAGCTTGGTCTCTCGGGAGGCCAAGGCCGTTTATGACGTCAAATCCGGCGAGGCTTCCGGCCGGCCAGGATCGATCATCAGGGTGTGGCCGCTCGAAGGCGGCGGACCTAGCGGCGCCCACAGTACTGCCTTCCGCATTCTCTACCGCTCCGAGGCGAGCCGTCAGAACACGAGCTGGCCGGCCGAGATCGCCAAGATCAAGATCACCAAGAAGATGACGAGGAAAATAAAGAACAGGATCTTAGAGATCTGCGCTGCGCCTGCGGCCACGCCGGTAAAGCCGAGCGCGCCCGCGACCAGCGAGATCAACAGACAAATGAGCGCCCATTTCAGAAGTGTCATGCCCCCTCCTTCAGTGCCCGAGTTTATGCAGCCCGCGCGACTTCATAAGCGCGCGAGCCCCGGCGCCGGTTCCCATTCCTACAGGAGTGGTTCGCCCAGTCCCGGTCACAACAAGTGGCAGGAAGACTAGTAGCTGATGCGAATCACCGTGTTCGAGGGTCCATAGGTCTTCACCAGCGAGTAGAGCGCTGCGGCGTTGGACGGGTGCAGCCGGACGCAGCCATGAGAGGCGGGCCGCCCAAGATATTTGGTCTCGTAGGAGCCGTGGATCGCGTAGCCGCGCAGGAAGAAGATAGAGTAAGGCATCGGCGAGCCGCTATAGATGGTCGACGCGTGATAGCGAAACAGCGCCGTTGGCTTGAACGTGCCGGTCGGAGTCCGGTAGCCCGGCCGTGCCGTCGATACCGCCCAGTTGAAGCGCGGCACGCCATCGATCGAGACATTCATGCGTTGGGTGGAAAGGCTGATATGGGCCACGACCTGGGCCAGCGCCGAACCGGGCAAGGCAAACGCAAGCAGGCCGAATAAAGCGGCCAACAGCACGACACGTCTCATCGATGATCTCCCTCCCCGTGGGAAAGCCGCCGCTGCGGCCCGCCTCTGATGTGGTAGTAGCGAACCGGTCCATCAAGCGGGATATATTAGGCGCTCCGTCTGAACATCTCCTGAACAGAAGATCCAGCCGGTAAGCCTTCGGAAGTTGGCGCTGGTTTCTAATTCCCGCCATCATTTGTGCTAGGGTCTTCAGCACGAGAGGGCACTCAAGGGGGATTTCAAGTCGAGGAAAGATGCGAAGGCTAGCTTTAAGCCTCATCCTTCTTTTGTTTTGCGGCGCGGTCGCGGCGGAGCAGGTCGCACCGAGCAAGACCGCGGCAACCACCGTGCCGCCCAAGCCAGTGCCGAAACCCGCCCCGAAGAAGTCCGCGCCCAAGTCGCCGATCGCCCGCGATCTGTTTGGCGCCGCGTCAGCTCCCGCGCCGCTTGCCGCCCGAGCCATCGGTTCATATGCAAAGGGCTGTCTTGCCGGTGGTGTATCGCTTCCCATCAACGGACCCGACTGGCAGGTGATGCGGCTGTCCCGCAACCGCAATTGGGGAACGCCGCAGCTGCTCGACTTTCTCGAGCGCTTGTCGAGCGACGCCCGCGCGTTCGACGGCTGGCCGGGGCTTCTCATCGGCGACATGTCGCAGCCGCGCGGCGGCCCGATGCTCACCGGCCACACCAGCCATCAGGTCGGCCTCGACGCCGATATCTGGCTCACTCCCATGCCCGACCGCATCCTGACGCCGCAGGAGCGCGAGGACATGATTGCCGTATCGATGCTCAAGGACCCGTTCAACGTCGATCCCAACGTGTTCACCATGCAGCAGATGAAGCTCATCAGGCGGGCCGCGCTGTCCCCGCAAGTGGCCCGCATCTTCGTTCATCCCGCGATCAAGAAAGCGCTGTGCCAGCAGGCGTCTCAGACCGGCAAGGACACGTCCTGGCTCGGCAAGGTGCGGCCCTGGTGGAACCATCACTATCACTTCCATGTGCGCCTCTACTGCCCGCCGGGCATGGATGGCTGCGAGAACCAAAAGGATGTATCGGGCGACAACGGCTGCGGCCAGGAACTCGACAACTGGTACGCCATGCTGAAGAAGGCTGCGATCGAGGCGGCAAAGCCGACGGTTCCAGGCGCGAAGCCGTGGGTCGGCAAGCCGCCACTCACTATGGCGCAACTGCCCAAGGAATGCGGCACGGTGCTCAACGCCGGCGGCTTCACGCCGGAGCCGCCTGCCGAGTCGCCCGCCGCCATCACTGCACTCGCCACCAAGGACGCGGGGCCTCCGATTCCCCGGTTGACGGCTGCGCAGCTGCAAGCCTTGATCGGGGCCGATCCCAACGTCATGCCGCTGCCAGACCGCAACCCGATGCGCTGACGGGATTAGTCGCCTACCAGCTCACCCGCATGCCGGCGTTGCCGCCCCCACCCGCATTGCGCTGCGCAACTACCGGCTCGAGCGTCCCCCGCATCCTGCTCGAGCGCTTCTAGCCCGCTTGCCGACCCTTCCCGTCTCGTTCCCCATCGGGCACAATCGCCGGATGCAGGAACGGCGGCAACAGGAGCCCATGTCGGCGCAGCGGAACGTCTATGGCGAGCCGCTGCAAAGCTGCTCGGAGCGGCCGCTCACCGGCTTCTTCCGCACCGGCTGCTGCCATACTGGGCCCGAGGATCTCGGGCTGCATACGGTGTGCGTCGAGGTGACCGCCGAGTTCCTCGAATTCTCCAAGTCGCGGGGCAATGACCTGTCGACGCCGCAACCTGACTTCGGGTTTCCCGGGCTCAAGCCAGGCGACCGCTGGTGCTTGTGCGCCGCGCGCTGGCGCGAGGCGCTAGAGGCGGGCAACGCGCCGCGGGTCATCCTTGCCGCGACGCATGAGGCGACGCTCGACATCGTTGCGCTCAAGGACTTGAAGCGCTACGCCATCGATCTTGCCTGAGCGGCCCATGGCCAAGAAAGCTCAACCTGCCGAAACCAAGAAGCCTGCTGCTGCCGGACAAGCCGCGAGACCGCGCAAGAAGCGGCAGAGCTTCGCCGAAGGACACAAACGCAAATTGCTGGTCGTGGTCGACGAGACGCCGGAATGCGAAAGCGCGCTCGCCTTTGCCGCAAGCCGCGCGCAACGCACCGGCGGGCAGCTCTCGCTCCTCTATGTGATCGAGCCCGACGTCGACTTTCAGTGGCTCGCCGTGGAGGACGTGGCGCGCGAGGAGGGCCACAACAAGGCCAAGGCCGTGTTCCGCCTGTTCGGCAGAAAGCTCAAAGCCATGGGTTTTGAGAAGCTCGTGCCGGAAGAGGTGGTGCGCGAAGGCATCAAGGCCGAGGAGATCACGAAGCTGATCGAGGAGGACGAGGACATGGGCCTGCTTGTGCTCGGCGCCTCCAAGGACCCGTCAGGCCCAGGGCCGCTGGTCGCGATCCTTGCCGGCGGAAGGCTTGTCGGCACCTTTCCGGTGCCAATCACCGTTGTGCCGGGCCATCTCAGCATCGAAGAAATTTTGGCGCTGGCCTGAAAGGACAAGTTCCGCCAAAATTTGAGCGGGATTCCGGCTTAATCGGAGGTGGGGATTATCTCGCGCGCCCAAAACGCGCAGATTTCAGAGGGATTACCGATATGCGGCCAATCGCTTTGGGGCTCGTTCTCGCGGCATGCAGCCTGCCAGCCTTCGCGGCCGAGCCTGACGGGCCCGGCGAGCTGATCACCAAGACCGAGGCGGTCCGTATCGCCGTACAAAACAAGCTATCTCCAAAGTCGGCGACTGCGCGCAAGACTGAGCAGGCCGCGCTCGTCGAATATTACGCGGTGCCCGACCAGCCGCTGATTTGGGTCGACGACAAGGGTCTCAACGAGCGGGCCAAGCTTGCCATGGCCGATATCGCCAAGGCCGACGATTACGGCCTCAAAGCGTCGGACTATACGCTGCCCAAGGCTGACGGCTTCGATCCGAAGGATCCCAAGGCCACCGACTGGCTCGCAGACGCCGAGGTCAAGCTCAGCTACGCTGTGCTTGACTACGCCAACGACGCGCGCGGCGGGCGCATCGACCCGCAGCGCTTGAGCGAGAATCTCGATCCGACGCTCGCCCTGCCAGATCCATCAGAGGTAATTGCCTCGATCGCCTTCCGCTCCGATCCCGCGGCGTATCTCCGCAGCTTCCAGCCCGACCAGCCGCAATTCGAGGCGCTCCGGCAAAAATTGCTCGAGCTGCGCGGTGGCAAGCCGGTCGAGACCGCGAAGCCAGATGTAGTCACCCTTCCCGACGGCCCTGTGCTTAAGTTCGGCGTGGAGGATGAGCAGGTTGCGCTGCTCAGGAAGCGGCTCAACGTTCAATCGGAGCCCGGCACCAACGAGAAGCTGTTCGATAAGGCCGTGCTCGACGCGGTGAAGCGCTTTCAATACGCGCACGGCACGATTCCCGATGGCATGGTCGGCTCTGGCACGCGCCGCATGCTCAATGGGCAGCAGCAACAGCCCCAGCGCCAGCTCGGTAGCCAGGGGAGAATCGACGCCATCCTCGTCAACATGGAGCGCTGGCGTTGGCTGCCGCACGACCTCGGCCCGTTTTACGTGACTGTCAACATCCCGGAGTTCATGCTGCGCGTGGTCGAGGACGGCAAGACTATCCACTCGACGCGGGTCGTCACCGGCAAGCCCGACAAGCAAACGCCCGTGCTCTCCGACGACATGGAGGAGATCGTATTCAATCCCTATTGGAACGTTCCCAACTCCATCAAGATGGAGGAAATCGCACCTTATTTCGGGCAAGGCGGCGGCTTCTTCGGCGGCTGGGATACTTCCATCCTGCAACGGCACGGCTTGCTCATCAGATATAACGGGCGTGACATCGATCCGAATTCGATCGATTGGAGCCGCAACGACATCCGCAATTTCGATCTGGTGCAGCCGCCGGGACCCAGCAACGTGCTCGGCCGGGTCAAATTCGTGTTCCCCAACAAGCACGACGTCTACATGCACGACACGACGCAGAAGAACTTGTTCGCGCAAACGGTGCGGGCGGAGAGCCATGGCTGCATGCGCGTGCAATATCCCGAGAAGCTCGCCGAGATCATCCTGAATCATGATAAGGGCTGGAGCCCGGCGCGCGTCGAGTCCACCTTCGATGCGGGCGGAGACAATCACGTCGCGCTCGATCACAAGATCCCCGTCTACATCACCTATTTCACAGTCAAGGTGAACGACGACGGCTCGCTGTCGACCTTCAACGATATCTACGGCCACGACTCGCGGATGATCGCCGCGCTGAACGGCAAGTACGTGCCTTATCAGCAGGCGAGCGACGATGAGATGGCGGCGAGCCAGTACAGGCCCTGGAACAAGCGGACCCGGCGCGAAACGATCGACAACGATTTCACCCGGGCCCTGTTCGGATTTTAGCGGCACAGCCCAGAAATGCTTGAACGCCGGCCAATTGCCGGGCTTTTCGGGCAGTCATTTTGTCACAGCCCCTCATTGCAAGGGATGGGCGTTTCTCCAGGCTACCAAAAGGTGGCATTCACGTAGGAGAGGAGATCCAAATGCAGAAACTTCTTTCTGTTATCGTGGCTGTTGGGTTGGCCGTCGCTTTCGTAGGACCCGGCTTTGCCGCTTCCAAAGTGCCTACAACCAAAGCGGGCTGTGTGAAGGCCCACATGAAATGGGATGAGTCGACGAAGACCTGCAGCAAGATGTAATCGTCGAGAATGAAATTGAGAGCGCCGGCTTGGGCCGGCGCTCTTTTTTTGCTGCCGTCCTCGCCGAAACCCAGACCTAATCGAGTCTATTCCGGTCGTGTTGCTCAACGCAGCGGTAATGGCGCGCCACTCCGGTCCTCCCTCGGCAATTGATTATGACAGCCACGTGTCGTAGCCACGTTTCTGCGTACGCAACGCAGAACGCAATCTGAAGCTGCCTAGGCCAGCGCGGGGTTGGCCTAGCAGCGCCTCATCGAGTTGCGGGGTTTTGCCGTGCCCAAGGGCAAGAAAACCAGGACCGCCATCTACCATCCACCAAAATCTTACTTGGTCGTGACAGTCTCGCCCGAAGGCGTGGTCGCCACCGCGGTAGAGACGAAAGAGGAAGCCAGGATCCTAGCATCGAAAAAGACCATCAAGGTTTCGATGCAGGAGGCGATATCGGACTCATCGGCTTAGCTCGGCGCCCATAGCAAATCGAACTCCTTCCTCACGCGCGCTAGCGCCGTCACGAATTCGCGCATGCAAGCTTCAGAGACGCGGCTCGGTCGCGGGCGTGCGAACCAGTTCGGCTCCTGCCCGAAGCTCCCGACGAACACGAAGGCCACGCCCTTGAGTTTGGCGCAAGACTTCAGTTCCCGCAGCATGCTCATAATTTTGGATTCAAGGTCTGACGCCGGTAGTGCAGTCCTCGTGATTTTTGTACGTCGCCGTCTCGCCGTGAAGGGCTCCTATGTCCATTTCGCACCGCCCTTCTAGTGTCATTTAATGATAAGCGCGCGATTCTGTTCCATTTCTCGAGCGCTGCTATTGTGCGCTGCGTAATGGCTCGGACAGCTCGGACTATGCGTCGAGGTTATCTCGCGACGGACTTTCTTCTGCCTGCGGCAACGCATTCTTCTGCTGATCGAGCAGAAAGCGCTCGAGACTCTCGATGAACTCGTAGCTTTTGGCGACGTGCCGCCACTGCCGCTCCATCTCGAGCAATTGAGTCTTAACGCGCTCGTCAGTTTCCAAGGCCGCAGCTTCTTTGCACTGGTCTGCCCGTTGCAGGCAGGCACTGATGTGGTCACCAAGTCTCTGGAGCATCACGTCCCTCCATCGCCGAGCGTGTGAGCACGCCCTTCAACCCGCAAGCTAAAGATCCCGCAGCCGGCTTGATCTTGCACCACCAAGAGAAGCTCGCTCGCAATGGTCATAGTGCGGGCTCGTTCTCTCGAGTACGCTTCAAGCCCCATTCCTATTTTTGAGTAGATTTCCCCTGGAAGCTTAGGCTCGACTTTTTGCCGCGACAGAACACACTGCGATGAGCGGAGTTCCGTTTCGTTCCCGCAAGGGAGCTGGCTGCCTTGACTTTGGCCTGGGCAGAGCCAAGTATCCTCTAGAACCATTCTAACCTGGCGCGGGGGCTTTTTCTGGCCACCCGCACGACACGGAGCTTCAACAGCCGATGTTTATTCAGACTGAAGCGACGCCCAACCCGGCCACCCTGAAATTCCTGCCCGGCAGGCCCGTGCTCGGCGAAGGAACCATGGAATTCCGCGATCCCGCCGAGAGCAAAGGCTCGCCGCTCGCCTCCCGCCTGTTCGAGATCGACGGCGTCACCGGCGTGTTCTTCGGCTCCGACTTCATCAGCGTGACCAAGGGCGAGGGCGAATGGCAGCATCTCAAGCCCGCCATTCTCGGCGCCATCATGGAGCACTACCTGTCTGGCGAAGCCGTGGCCGAAGGCGCTCCGGCCGGCACCAAAGCCGCTGAAGCGGACGAAGATTTCGCGCCCGAGGACGAGGAGACGGTCAAGACCATCAAGGAACTGCTCGAGACGCGCGTCCGCCCGGCCGTCGCACAGGACGGCGGCGATATCACCTTCCAGGGTTACCGCGACGGGGTGGTGTTTTTGCATATGCGCGGCGCCTGCTCCGGCTGCCCGAGCTCGACGGCAACTCTTCGCCACGGCATCGAGAACCTGCTCAAACACTTCATTCCCGAGGTGCAAGAGGTCCGCCCGGTTTGAACGGCAAGCTCCCGTCAGCCTGCCTAGCCAGCTGTTCCGTAACGCGCGGACGCATAATTCGCTTACCGGCGAAGTTCCCGACGCGTTGTTGCACGAGCTGGTCGATCTCTTGAAGCTTGGGCCGACCTCGGCGAATTGCAGCCCTGCCCGCTTCCTTTTCGTCAAGTCGCGCGAGGCGAAAGAGAAGCTCAAGCCGCATCTCTCCGAAGGCAACCGCGACAAGACGATGAAGGCGCCGGTGTGCACCATCGTCGGCTACGATCTCGATTTCTATGAATATCTGCCCAAGCTCTTTCCTCACACCGACGCCAAGAGCTGGTTCGAGGGGAAGCCGAAGAAGATCGAGGAGACCGCGTTCCGCAATGGCACGCGGCAAGGCCCCTATCTGATCCTGGCTGCGCGGGCGCTCGGGCTGGACACCGGGCCGATGTCAGGCTTCGACAATGCCGGCGTCGACCGCGATTTCTTCGCCGGAACCAACATCAAATCTAACTTCCTGTGTAATCTCGGCTATGGCGACGGCGAGAAGCTGTTCCCGCGCTTGCCCCGCTTCGACTTCGACGAGATGGCGAAGATCATCTAAGAAACTCCCATGAACATTCTCGCGCTCGACACGAGCATGGGAGCTTGCTCAGCGGCGGTATTACGCGAGGGAAGCGGGGCGCGCGGCCTGTTTGCGCGCGAGGCGCTGATGGCGCGCGGCCATGCCGAAGCGCTGATGCCGATGATCGCCGAGGTGATGGACGAGGCGAGGCTCGATTTCGCAGGGCTCGATCTGATCGCGGCGACGACAGGGCCCGGCACTTTCACCGGCGTTCGCATCGCCATCGCTGCCGCGCGCGGTCTTGCACTCGTCACGCGAGCGAAGCTCTATGGCACTGATAGTCTCGCCGTTATGGCGCGCTCTGCGCGAGCAGCTTGCGATTTGGCTGCGGAACCGTTCGCCGTCGCGGTCGATGCCCGGCGCGGCATGCTTTATCTCGGTCTTTACGACAGAGCAGGCCGCAAGCTCGACGGCCCTCTCCTCATTGCGCCTGACGACGCCGTTGGTTTGCTGCCGAAGGACCTCCTGACTGTTGTGGGCAGCGGCAGTCCACTTCTCGCCGAGGCTGCCGCCGTGCGCGGCCGACAATTGCAAGCTCTTTTGCCAGAGCTTCA
>JBKOWI010000025.1:0-3707 GCA_046724315.1 Pseudomonadota bacterium
GGCCTCAGCGGCGGAGAACAATCAACATGGCAAGCAAAATGCTGATCGATGCAGCGCATCCGGAGGAAACCCGGGTGGTCGCGGTAAGGGGCAATCGGGTTGAGGAATTTGATTACGAATCTGCGAGTAAGAAGCAACTTCGGGGAAATATCTATCTCGCCAAGGTCACGCGCGTAGAGCCGTCGCTTCAGGCCGCTTTTGTCGATTACGGCGGAAACCGCCACGGCTTTTTGGCCTTCACTGAAATTCATCCCGATTATTACCAGATCCCGGTCGCTGACCGGCAGGCTCTGCTCGAGGAGGAGGCCGCTGAGCAAAGCCGTGCCTCTGCCGAGGAAGCCGCCGAGGACGATGCCGCGGCCGGACGGCGCCGCCGGCGTGGCCGACGCGGTCGAGGACGTTATGAGGGACGGAGGGACGCAGAGCGCGCAAACGCTCCTGCCTCCGAAGCCCCACCGATCGCGCGGCTTGAGACCGATCCCGAGGACGAGATCGACACGACCCCTCGCGAAGAGAGTTCGAGTGTTGTCATGGAAGCAAGCGAGCTCGTCCATGAGGTGTCGGAGCCGGCCCTCCCCGCAGAGGAGCAGGATACGGCCGAGCTAACCGAGGTGCGCACCGTAACCGAGGTCGAGGATGACGAGGACGATGCCGAGCCTGCTGAGATCATCGGCCAGCCGGTTGCTCCGAAAGAAGGCGCTGCCGAGGTCGCAGCCGAGACCGTCGAGTCGGTCGGCTCCGAGGATGCACTGGAGGAGGTGCCGGAGCGCGTACGCCGCCGACGCGGCAGACCCTACAAGATCCAGGAGGTGATCAGGCGGCGCCAGATCATCCTCGTTCAAGTGGTGAAGGAGGAGCGCGGTAACAAAGGCGCGGCGCTCACGACCTATCTTTCACTTGCCGGCCGCTACACCGTGCTCATGCCAAATACGGCGCGAGGCGGCGGCATCTCGCGCAAGATCACCAATCCCACCGACCGAAAGCGCCTGCGCGAGATCGCGGGCGAGCTCGAAGTGCCGGAGGGCATGGGGCTCATCATTCGCACAGCCGGTGCGCAACGCACCAAGACCGAGATCAAACGCGATTACGACTATCTGCTCAGGCTATGGGAGAACGTGCGCGATCTCACGCTGAAATCGACGGCGCCGGCCCTCGTCTACGAGGAAGGCAGCCTGATCAAGCGCTCGATCCGCGACCTCTATAACAAGGACATCGATGAGGTGCTGGTCGCCGGCGACGACGCCTATCGCGAAGCCAAGGACTTCATGCGCATGCTCATGCCGAGCCATGCCAAGAACGTGAAGCCCTACAAGGAGCCCGAGCCCGTCTTCATCCGCTACCAGGTCGAGCGGCAGCTCGCGGCGATGTTCTCGCCGCAGGTAGTGCTGAAATCCGGCGGCTACATCGTCATCAACCAGACGGAGGCGCTCGTTTCGATCGATGTTAACTCAGGCAAGGCGACGCGCGAGCACAACATCGAGGACACGGCGCTCAAAACCAATCTCGAAGCCGCCGAAGAGATCGCGCGCCAGCTCAGGCTGCGCGACCTCGCCGGCCTGATTGTCATCGACTTCATCGACATGGACGAGCGGCGCAACAACCGGCTTGTCGAGCGGCGACTTAAAGAGGCACTCCGCAATGACCGTGCGCGCATCCAGGTCGGGCGTATCAGCCATTTCGGTTTGCTCGAGATGTCACGTCAGCGTTTGCGGACGGGCATGCTGGAAGGCTCGACCAAGCCATGTCCGATGTGCCAGGGCACGGGCATGGTGCGCTCGGTCGAATCGGTCGCGCTCGACATTCTCCGCTCCATCGAGGATAGGCTCATCACCGATGGCGTGGCGCCGCTCGTCGCCACCACGGCGGTCGATGTTGCGCTCTATATTCTCAATCAAAAGCGCTCGCATCTGAACGACATCCAACAGCGCTATCAAGTCCCCATCATGGTCAATGCCGATGAGGACATGCATATCTCGCAATTCGTGATCGAGCGCGCCGCCGAAGGCGAGATCACCAATGGCGGAGGCGCGGTGGTGCATATGGATTGGGCACATCATCAGGAAGAGCCGGCCCAAGCGGCCGTTCGCGTTCGCGCGCCAGCGCAAGCGGCCGAGGCCGAAGGCGAGCAAGGCCACCGCCAGTCAAGGCGTAGGAGGCGGAGAGGCGGCGGACGCCCTCATGAAGGTGGCGCCGAGCACGCGCACCGTGCGCATGCTCCCGAGGCGCGGCAGTCAGAAGAAGAAGCCGTCGCGGCTGAAGGGGAAGTCGAGGAAGCGGCAAGCTCCGAGGCCCGTGTTGAGCCGCAAGTTCGCAAAGGTTCGCGCCGCAGAGGCCGCCGTGGGGGTCGCCGGGGAAGGTCACGCGAACGGCAGCTTGGCGGTCAAGAAAGCGCCGAAGCCCCGCGCGAGAGTCATGGCGAGGTTCAAGAGAGGAAGCCGGCTTTCACCCAAGCGCATGTCGGCGAGACCGACTTTGAAGCCAGACTCCGGCAGAACGGCTCCGAGCATTCTGTGCACGAACACGCAGAGGACACTCCGGCACGAGAAGCTCCCGAGCGGCGCCATCGCGAGCCAGAGCGCGTCTTCGAGACGGTAACCACGTCGAGCGAGTCGCCGGCTCCGCCCAGTGAGCCTATCAGCAAAGATCAAGATCAGGTTGAACGGCCGCCCCGCCGAGGGTGGTGGCGGCGTTAGAGGTCAGGGAAGCGCGCCGAGTGCGCTTCCTATTTCCCTTTAAGCCAGCCGGTGATGCGGCGCGCTGCCTCCCGCATCTGCGCCTCGGCTCCCGCATAACAGAAGCGGATATAGTTCCGGCCGCGATCCGGATCGAAATCGATGCCCGGCGTGACCGCGACGCCAATGTCCTTGAGCATGGTCTTGGCGAAGGCTTCGCTGTCGCCAGTGAAGCGGCTGATATCGGCATAGAGATAGAAGGCTCCATCGGCGGGCAGGATGGATGAGAGCCCGGCACGCGGCAGCTCTTCGAGCAACATGGCGCGGTTTCGTGCGTAGCTCGCCTTGATCGCCTCGAGCTCGTCGATCCCATCGAAGGCACCCAGCGCCGCCACCTGCGAGATGGCAGGCGGCGAGATGTAGAGGTTCTGAGTGAGCCGCTCGATGGGCCGAACGAGCGGCTCGGGGACGACAAGCCAGCCAATGCGCCAGCCTGTCATGCTGAAATATTTCGAGAAGCTGTTGACGACGATCGCCTCGTCGGAATGGGCCAGCGCCGTCTCGGCCGGAGCCTTGTATTCGAGCCCGTGATAGATCTCGTCGGAGATAAGCCAGAGGCGATGCCGCCGGCAGGTCTCGGCGATCTCGGCAAGGCGGCGGCTGAGTGCCATGGTACCGGTCGGGTTATTCGGGCTTGCGAGCAGAAGGCCTGCGGCTCCCTCCCCGGCGAGCCGTTCGACATCTGCGACAGTCGGCATCCAGCGCCCTTGGCCTGATGTCTTGATCAGCGTTGGGCGAACGTTCAGAGCCTTCAGGATCTGGCGATAGCAGGGATAGCCGGGCGACGGCAGACCCAGGCTGTAGCCTTGATCGAGAAGGGCGAGGAAGGCGAGCACGAATCCTGCGGATGACCCTGCCGTCACCACCACGCGCTCAGGCCTGACGCCCACGCCATAGCGTTCTGACATATGGCGGGCAATGCGCCTTACTCTCTGAGCTTCGGCAGGCCGAGCGCCTCGGTATAGCCGAGTCGCT
>JBKOWI010000122.1:0-6162 GCA_046724315.1 Pseudomonadota bacterium
AGAATGGCCCGGAGCTTGTGGCGCCTGGCCTTCGGTCGCAGCATCCGGATTGCCGGGCATCGCTGCCTGAGGCGTGGAAGGCTGCGCCGGCATCGCCTCGGAAGGTTGTGCCGACTTGTCTAACGCGGGCTGGTCCGGGGGCGGCAGTTGTGTCTCTGCCACAGCCGGCGCGAGGCCCAAAAACAGGCCGACAGCCGTGCATGCAAGAAGTCGATTCATGATTCGCTCCCTTACACTATTGCTCATCAAACGAGGGTGAGAAGGCCTCGCGCCGCCTAGTGACACAACGTCGCGGGGAGTCGATCGTTCCGCCTTTTTGGGGTTTGTGCACACCTTCCGACGGCTGACGAATTCCATCCCGAAACGGATAACAGGGACGGCCGAAAATGGTCGGCAACCAATTGGAATATAACAAGGAATTAACACTCGCGAGTGTGGCTTGCGCGGTTGCCGAACGGGCCCCAAATCAGCTATACAGAATCATCTCGCGGCGCGCGCTGTTGACTCAGAGCGGGAGGCTTTTCTCCCGGGGGCGATAGCATTTACGCTGCTCGCTCACCTTTAGAACAGGCTTTCTCTTTCTTTGGCTGACGACGACAACACAGAGGTCGAGGGCCCGGGTCCCTCCGACATCAGGCCTATCTCGCTCATCGATGAGATGAAGCGCTCGTATCTCGATTACGCAATGAGCGTGATCGTGTCGCGTGCGCTGCCAGACGTGCGCGACGGCCTCAAGCCAGTGCACCGCCGCATCCTCTACGCCATGCAGCGGCTCGGGCTTGAGTGGAACAAGAAGCACATGAAGTCGTCCAAGGTGGTGGGCGACACGATGGGCGACTTCCACCCGCACGGCAATCTCGCCATTTACGACGCCCTGGTGCGCATGGCGCAGGAGTTCTCTATGCGCTTGCCGCTGATCGACGGCCAGGGCAATTTCGGCTCGGTCGATGGCGACCCGCCGGCAGCAGAGCGCTACACCGAGGCGCGGCTCTCCAAGATCGCCCAATATTTGCTCGACGATCTCGATAAGCAGACCGTCGACTTCAGGCCGAACTACGACGACCGGCTCGAAGAACCCACGGTCCTGCCCGCCAAGTTTCCCAACCTGCTGGTCAACGGCGCGGGCGGCATCGCCGTCGGCATGGCGACCAACATCCCGCCGCATAATCTCGGCGAGGTGATCGACGCCTGCATCGCCCATCTCGACAATCCGGCCATTACCATCGACGAGCTCGCCGAGATCATTCCTGGTCCTGACTTTCCGACCGGGGGCCTGATCCTCGGAAGGACCGGCATCCGCTCTGCCTATCACAAGGGCCGTGGCTCGATCCTCATGCGGGGACGAGTGACGCTCGAGACCATACGCAAGGAGCGCGAGGCGCTGGTCATCACCGAGATCCCTTATCAGGTGAACAAGGCGGTGATGGTCGAGAAGATCGCCGAACTCGTGCGCGAGAAGAAGATCGAGGGCATCGCCGACATCCGCGACGAGTCTGACCGCCAAGGCATGCGCGTCGTGGTCGAGCTGAAGCGCGATGCCATGGCCGACGTGGTGCTGAACCAGCTGTACCGGTTCTCGACACTGCAATCGACGTTCGGCTGCAACATGGTGGCGCTTATCGGCGGCAAGCCTGAGCAGCTCAACCTCAAGGACCTGATCCGCGCCTTCACCGACTTCCGCGAGGAGGTGGTCGGCAAGCGCACCAAGTTCCTGCTCAAGAAGGCGCGGGAGCGTGCGCATATCCTGGTCGGCCTCGCCATCGCTGTCGCCAATATCGACGAGGTGATCGCGGTGATCCGCAAGGCGCCTGATCCCTCGACGGCGCGCGAGCAGTTGATGACGCGCGACTGGCCGGCAAAGGACGTGGTCGCGCTTGTCGAGCTGATCGCCGATCCCCGGCACAAAGTGTCGGCAAAGGGCACCTACCGCCTCTCAGACGAGCAGGCCCGAGCCATCCTCGATCTCCGCCTCCAGCGCCTCACCGCGCTCGGCCGCGACGAGATCGGCGATGAGCTCAAGACGCTCGGCGCCGAGATCGGCGACTATCTCGATATTTTGCGCTCTAGAGCCCGCATCGTCGCCATCATCAAGCAGGAGCTCAACGCCATCAAAGCCGAGTTCGGCACGCCGCGCCGCACCGAGATTCTCGAGATGGAAGGCGAGGTCGAGGACGAGGACCTGATCCAGCGCGAGGACATGGTCGTCACCGTCAGCCACAAGGGCTACATCAAGCGCGTTCCGCTGTCCGCCTATCGCGCACAGCGGCGTGGTGGCAAGGGCCGCTCCGGCATGGCGACGCGCGACGAGGATTTCGTCACCCGCATCTTCATCGCCAATACCCACACGCCGGTGCTGTTCTTCTCCTCGCGCGGCATGGCCTACAAGATGACGGTGTGGCGCCTGCCGCAAGCGGCGCCGCAAGCACGCGGCAAGGCGCTGGTCAATCTCCTGCCGCTCGACAAGGACGAGACCATCACCACCATCCTGCCGCTGCCGGAGGACGAAGGCTCGTGGGCGAAGCTCGATGTGGTGTTTGCCACGAATTACGGCAGCGTGAGGCGGAACAAACTGTCGGACTTCATCGAGGTGCGGCAGAACGGCAAGATCGCCATGCGGCTCGATCCCGGCGACCACATCGTCGGCGTGCAGATCTGCGGTGAGCAGGACGACGTGCTCCTCACTAGCGCCGAGGGCCAGGCCATTCGCTTCCCGGTCACCGACGTGCGCGTGTTCAAGGGTCGCGAGTCTCCGGGCGTGCGTGGCATCAAGCTCGCCAAAGGCGACCAGGTCATCTCCATGGCGATCCTCGCCCATATCGAGGCCTCCCCGGCGGAGCGCGCCGCCTATATCCGCCAGGCCAACACTATCAGGCGCGGCGGGGCAGAGCCCGAGCAGGACATGGAGGCAGAGAGCAACGGCGAAGAGGCTGTGGTGCTGAGCCCCGAGCGTTACGCCGAGCTCAGCGCGCATGAGGAATTCGTGCTGACCGTGTCCGAGAACGGCTACGGCAAACGCACATCCGCCTATGAGTACCGCATCTCCGGGCGCGGCGGGAAAGGCATCATCGCCATGGTGGTCAATGAGCGGAACGGCAAGTTGATCGCTTCATTCCCCGTCGAGGACAGCGACCAGATCATGCTCGTCACCGACGGCGGCCAGCTTATCCGCGTGCCGGTCGAGGACATCTCGATGATGGGCCGCTCGACCCAAGGCGTGATTGTGTTCTCGACGGGAGTCGGCGAGCGGGTGGTCTCGGTCGAGCACATCCCCGACGAGAATGGCGGCGAGGAGGCTTCGACCGAGAACGGGAACGATCTGCCGCCTGAATAAGCGCCCTTGCCGATTCCCAACTTGCGCGGCTAGAAGAGGCTCACGCGGCTGGGCATCCCGTCGATGACGCGGCCCTCGCGCCTGGAGCTTGAATATGCGCGTGGGCCTTTATCCCGGTAGCTTCGATCCCGTCACGTTCGGCCACGTGGATATCGTGCGGCGGGCGGCGCGTCTCGTCGATGAGCTGGTCATTGCCATCGGCACGCATCACACGAAGGAGCCTTTGTTCTCGGTGAAGGAGCGCGTGAAGCTTGCGGACGAGGTTCTGAATCCGGTGGCGAAGGAGATCGGCTTAACGTTCGACGTGACCACTTATGACGGGCTGACAGTCGATGCTGCGCGGGAGGCTGGTGCCACGGTTATCATTCGCGGGCTCCGCGATGCCGGCGACTTCGATCATGAAATGCAGATGGCGGGCATGAATGCTGCGCTTGCCTCCGAGATCGAGACGGTTTTTTTGGCTTCGTCGCCCGACACAAGGCACATCGCGGCCAGTCTCGTTCGCCAGATTGCTGCAATGGGCGGCGACGTCTCGGCCTTCGTACCGAAGGTCGTGAGCGCGGCTCTCGAAAAGAAATTTGCCGGATAGCCGGTCCCTTCCCAAGGAGGTCTCATGAGAATTCAGGCAGCCATCGTCTTCGCGTTCGCTTTCGCGCTCGCCATCTTCGGCGTGCACTCGCCAAGCTTAGCGGGAGATCTCTCAAATCCGGCAAGCCTCGACGAGAAGGCGCCCGACGTTTACAAAGTGAAGTTCGACACGAGCAAAGGCAGCTTCGTGGTCGAAGTGCATCGCGACTGGGCGCCGAATGGCGCCGACCGCTTCTACAATCTCGTCAAGAACGGCTTCTATAACGACGCACGCTTCTTCCGTGTGATTAGTGACTTCATGGTGCAGTTCGGCATCAACGGGAATCCCAAGATTTCGCAGGTGTGGCAGGACGCGAACATCCCCGACGATCCGGTCAAGCAAAGCAACATACGCGGGATGATCACCTTCGCCACCGCAGGTCCGGATACACGCACCACGCAAGTGTTCATCAATTTCGGCGATAACGCAGCGCTCGACGGCCAGGGCTTTTCCCCGTTCGGCAAAGTGATCTCGGGCATGGACGTGGTGGATTCGCTCTATGCCGGCTACGGCGAGGGCTCGCCCAAAGGCCATGGTCCGAACCAAGGCATCGTGCAGAGCCTTGGCAACGCTTACCTCGAAAAGGCGTTTTCCCAGCTCGATTACATCAAGACGGCGACTATCGTGAAATAGGCCGCCCCTCAGGAGGACCCTTCCATGGCACAACCGGAAGACACGCTCATCATCGAGACGACCAAGGGCCCCGTCACCGTCGAGATGCGCCCCGATCTCGCCCCGAACCACGTCGCGCGCATCAAGGAGCTCGCCCGCCAAGGCTTCTATGACGGCGTGGTGTTCCACCGGGTGATCGACGGCTTCATGGCCCAGACCGGCGATCCGACCGGCACTGGGCGCGGCGGCTCGGGGCAGAAGCTTCGCGCGGAGTTCAATGCCGAGCCGCATACCCGCGGCGCGGTGTCGATGGCGCGCGCGCAGTCGCCTGACTCGGGCGACAGCCAGTTCTTCATCTGCTTCGACGACGCGACCTTTCTCGACCGTCAGTACACGGTGTGGGGGCGGGTGGTCGATGGCATGGAAAATGTCGACAAGCTCGCCCGTGGCGAGCCTCCGGCCAAGCCCGACAAGATGATCTCGGCACGGGTCGCCGCCCACGCAGCCTAGTTTCGTGCGCGTCAATGCGTTCGATTTCCATCTGCCTGATAAACTGATCGCGTTGCGCCCTGCGGTGCCGCGCGATGCCGCGCGACTTCTGGTCGTTGATCCCGCACGCGCCGAGCCCGTTACCGACAGGGCGATCTTGGATTTGCCTGAGCTGCTGTCGCCCGGCGATGCGCTCGTGTTCAACGACACCAAGGTGATCCCAGCCGAACTTCACGGTATGCGCGCGCGTAACAACGCATCAGCGCATATCTCGGTGACTCTCATCGAGCGGATCGACGACTGCCGCTGGCTCGCTTTGGCGCGACCGGCGAAGCGATTAAAACCCGGCGACCGCATTGTGTTCGGAAACGGAAGCAATGTCTGCTTCCTCGGCGAGGTTGCAGCCACGGTCGAGGCGCGGGGAGAAGAGGGCGAGGTGACGCTCGTTTTCGATCTTTCCGGCGCAGCCCTCGACGAGGCAATCAAAGCTCAGGGCGCCATGCCGCTGCCGCCCTACATCGCCTCGCGCCGCGCTCCCGACGACCAGGACCGGACCGACTATCAGACGCTGTTCGCGCGCGACGAGGGCGCCGTCGCCGCGCCCACCGCCGGGCTGCATTTCACCGAAAGGCTGATGCAGGCTCTCGACGCGCGCGGCATCTCAAGCCATTTCGTTACGCTGCATGTGGGGCCTGGCACATTCCTGCCGGTGCGGGCTGCCGATACCGAGAGCCACGTGATGCATCCCGAGCGCGGCATGGTCTCGGCCGAGACAGCGGAAGCTCTGAACCAGGTGAAGGCGAGGGGAGGAAAGATCGTCGTCGTCGGCACGACTTCCTTGCGGCTTTTGGAGAGCGCGGCTACCGATAACGGCAAGCTCGCGCCGTTTGCCGGTGAGACGAGCCTCTTCATCACCCCTGGCTATCGCTTCCGCATCGCCGATCGTCTCTTGACCAATTTCCATCTGCCGCGTTCTACCCTGTTCATGCTGGTTTCCGCCTTCTCAGGGCTCGATCTCATGAAGCGCGCTTACGCCCATGCCGTCGCGGAGCGCTATCGCTTCTATTCCTATGGCGATGCCTGCCTGCTCAGTCCGACCCGT
>JBKOWI010000032.1:0-5081 GCA_046724315.1 Pseudomonadota bacterium
GATTTAGTCAGTTCTTGTAGCTGACCCTTCCCTGAGCAGGCCTTCTTGTGCCGTCGAGGCTACAAGCTTTCCGTCACGGGTGAACAACATGCCGCGGCAAAACGCGCGTCCACCGCCGGAGATCGGGCTGTCCTGGGCATAAAGCAGCCATTCGTCGGCCCGGAGTTTCCGGTGGAACCATAGCGCATGGTCGAGGCTCGCAAGCATCAGCTTGGGGTCGAACACAAAGCGGCCATGGGCAATCAGCGCCGTATCCAGGAGCGTGAAGTCAGAGGCATAGGCGAGCACGCATTGATGCAGGCTTTGGTCGTTCGGAAGTTCGCCGGTCGCCCTGATCCACACTTGCTGGCTCGGGGCATGGTTTCCCGGCGTGAGATAGCGAGAGAGGTCGACCGGTCTGATCTCGATCGGCCGCTCGCGTTCCCAATAGGCTTTGACCTGCGGCGGCACGCGATCGATGAGGCAGGCCTTGAGCTCCGCTTCGCTTGGCAAGGATTCAGGCGGCGGCACCTCCGGCATTTTGATTTGATGCTCGAGCCCGGTCTCTTCTTTGTGGAAGGAGGCGGCCATGGAAAAGATCGCCTGTCCGTGCTGGACGGCGACCACGCGGCGAGTAGTGAAGCTTCCCCCATCGCGAATGCGATCCACGTTGTAAATGATGGGAACCGAAGGATCGCCGGCGCGCAGGAAATAGGCATGGAGTGAATGCGCGAGGCGGCCGTTCACCGTGCGATTGGCGGCGACCAGGGCCTGGCCGATTACCTGCCCGCCGAACACGCGCTGCCAGCCGACCTGAGGGCTCAAACCTCTGAACAGGTTCTCCTCGAGCCGCTCGATATCGAGGATTGTGAGGAGCTGGTCGAGCGCGCGGCTCATGGTCAAGCCTTTCGTCGGATGGGTTCTCGCCGTTTAGCAGTTTCGCTTCGCGTACGGAACGTGGCATTGCTGGGTGATGCCTGGAGCCACTTCAGAGCGCCGCTTTTTCGATGTCGCGATTGCCGGCGGCGGATTCGCCGGACGGACGCTTGCGCTGGTTCTGGCCAAGCAAGCGCCGCGAGGCTTCCGCATCGCGCTCGTGGACGCCGAAGCTCCAGCCGCTCAATCCGGCAGAGCTCAGGATGCGCGCGGCCTCGCGCTCTCCTCGGCAACCACGAGCCTCCTCGCAGTGCTCGGGCTGTGGGATGCGCTTGCGCCTGCCGCGCAACCCATCTCGTCGATCGAGATTACCGACAGTCCACTCGAGGCCGATCTCAGATCGCATTTTCTCGGCTTCGACGATGAACTCAAGGGAGGCGAAGCAACCGCCTATATCGTAGAGGCCGGTCCTCTTAATCGCATGCTCTCTGCCGCTGTGGCTGAAGAAGAGGCGATCGATGTCATCGCGCCTGACTTGGTCTCTGACTTCACAGCGGGGCCGTTCACCGTAACGGCCAAGCTCATGCAAGGCGGTGAGATCGAAGCGCGCCTTCTCGTGGCTGCCGACGGGAAGCGCTCGAAGCTCAGGGAGCGCGCTGGGATCAAATGCGTGGGCTGGTCCTATCCGCAGGTCGGCATCGTCACCACGGTTGTGCATGAGAGGCCACATCGCGGACGGGCAATACAGCATTTCCTCCCCGCAGGTCCTTTCGCCATCTTGCCGCTCACCGGCAACCGCTCTTCGATCGTATGGACCGAGGAGAAGACGCGAGGCGATGCGATCGTGGCGGCGAGCGAGGCGGAGTTCGTCGCCGAGTTGACCAAGCGCTTCGGCCATCGTCTCGGCAAGATCGAGCTTGCCGGATCGCGCCAATCCTTCCCGCTAGACCTTCAGATCGCGCGGAGCTTCATCGCCGACCGTCTGGCGCTGATCGGCGACGCCGCGCACGTGGTGCATCCGCTCGCCGGCCAGGGGCTCAATATCGGCATGCGCGACGTGGCTGCCCTCGCCGAGATCACCGTCGAGAGCGGGCGACTCGGACTGGATTTCGGCGACGCGCCACAGCTTGAGCGTTATGAGCGCTGGCGGCGTTTCGATAGCGCGTTTTCGGCGACGGTGATGGACGGATTGAACCGGCTCTTTTCCAACGACAGCGCGCCGCTCAGAGTACTGCGCGATTTCGGTCTTGGTCTCGTCGACCGCGCGCCGGCAGTGAAGCGCTTCCTGGTGCGCGAAGCTGCCGGCGCAACAGGAAACGTGCCGCGCCTGCTGCGCGGCGAGCCGCTCTAGCTTTCGTCGAGCTTGCGCGCTTCCTCGGGTAGCATGATCGGAATGCCATCGCGGATCGGATAGGCTAGGCCCGCGGCACGACTGATCAGCTCTTGCCGCTCGGCGTCATAGTCGAGCGAGGTCTTGGTCAGCGGACAAACCAGGATCTCGAGAAGCTTGGGATCTAGCCTGCGGCGGCCACTTTTTTCAGTCTCATCGCTCATCGATGCACCTCAGCAGCCGTCATTGTAGCGATGTACCCGAGCCGTCGTCTCGCGCCGCAAGCTCCATCTCGGCAAGCGCGATAAGGGCTTCCGCACGCGCCCGCAAGTCCCCCGCCTCGAGCAGGCACTGCTTCTCCTCGGGTCCATACGGACTCAAGATCGACAGCGTGTTCACCAGCCGCTCGGTGCTCGCGCTGTTGATGCGCTCCCAGTCGGCATTGAGATTGTTGGCCGTGAGATAGCTCCTGAGCGTCGCAATCAGACGTGGCCGGTCGACCTGGTCCTCGCCGTAACCGCTGACGAAGTCTTCGACATAGGGTGCGAAGTCGACCTGGCACAGGCGGAACGGCTGCTCGCCTTCGACATCGCGGCCGACGCTGAAACGCGCCACCCCTGAAAGGGAGATTACGACCCGGCCATCCTCGTTTTCAACGAAAGACGTGATCCTCCCGACACATCCAACGCGGCGTAACGGGAAGCTCTTGCCTTGAGGCGACTCGGCGTCTCCAACATCCGGAGCGGGCTGGACCATGCCGATCAGCCGATTGCTCGCGAGCGCATGATCGACGAGCGCAAGGTAACGTGGCTCGAACACATTGAGGGTGAGAGAAGCGCGCGGCAGGAGGATTGCCCCGCGGAGCGGAAACACGGGCAAAGTTCTCGGGAGATCTGAAGCCCTGCGATAGAGACCGGTCACCCCAAGGGAAGAACTCCTTGGCTCTCACGCAAAGAGCAGCGAGGAGAGCCTTTGGCGGCCCGCGATGGTCGAAGGGTCGGCCGGTCCCCAAGCATCGAACAATTGAAGTAGCTGCTTGCGGGCTGCATCGTCGTTCCAGCCGCGGTTCTTGGCGACGACGGCGAGCAACTCGTCGAGCGCGCCGCTCCGATCACCTTTCGCGTTCAATGCCAGGGCGAGATCGAAACGCGCTTGCGGATCTTTCGGGTCGGCGGCGAGCTTGGCCCGCAGGGTCTCGATATCGCCAGCGGCCGGCGTCTTGCGCGCAAGCTCGAGCGCGGCGCGGGCGCTCGCCACCGGCGAGCTGTCGGCCTTGGCTGGAGGCACGAGCGCCAAAGTCTGCTCGGCCCGGACAAGATCGCCAGTCTTGATGTAGCATTTGGCAAGACCCGCGAGCGCCTGGGCGTTCTCACGGTCCTTTTGCAGCACCTCGCCGAACAACTGCGCCGCGGAATTGACATCGCCCGCGGAAAGCGCGGCCTCGGCCGCTTCGAGATCGGCAGCGGTATCGCCGGCGCTGTCGCCAATCAGCCGCGCGATGAAATCATTGACACGCGACTCTGGCAGCGCGCCCATGAAGCCGTCGACCGGCCTCCCGTCCTGGAAGGCGAACACGGCGGGGATCGACTGCACGCCCATCTGGCCTGGGATCTGCGGTTGCTCGTCGATATTGAGCTTGACCAGTCTCACTGCCCCCTTGGCCGCGCGCACGGCCTTTTCGAGGATCGGCGTGAGCTGGCGGCACGGCCCGCACCACGGCGCCCAAAAATCGACCAAGACCGGCACCTCGCGCGAGGCTTCAATCACATCGCGCAGGAAGTCCTTGGTCGTGGTGTTCTTGATGAGGTCGGCTTCGCCGCCGCCCTGATTGAGGATGGGAGTATCTACGCTCATTCTCGCCTAAGTCCGAAATTGGCCCCTTGAAAGATGGGCCGCCGCGCAGCGTTTGGCAACCTACCGCGAGCCGCGGGTGGCGGGCATCAGCCGAGCTTCATGATGATCGGCTTATGGCCGGTTGCTGCGATGAAGCGGAGGAGATCGCCCGTCGAGAGCCTGGTCGTGGCGGTGTTCTCGAGAGGATGGCAATTGACCTCGGCAAAGTCCATCAGCGCCTGATCGACCACTACAATGGTGCTCGCCGCGGTATCGTTCATCAGGGCGAAGGGAGTCACCGAGCCGGCGGGCACCCCGAGCACGGCTTCGAGCAGTTCGGATTTGCCGAAGCTGAGGCGGCCGAGCCCGAGCTGTTTCGCAAGCCGTTTGAGATCGACCCTCGTGTCGTCCTTGGCCACCACAAGGACCAGGCTGCCATCCTTGTCGATGAGGAAGAGGTTCTTGGTGTGCGCGCCAGGGATCGTGGTGCGCAAGGCTGTCGATTGCTCGACGGTAAACATGGGCTCGTGCTCGACCGTGGTCGCTTTGATGCCGAGCTGTTCAAGCTTGGCGAATAGGGCCTTCCGATCGACTGGCATTTGGCATCCGCCCGTATGGTGGGTTGCCTTGATACGCGGCAGGAGCGGACCTAGCTACCGGCAAAGGCCCATTCTGGACATCGCGCAAGCGATCAACTACAAACCGCCGGCCATGAAAGTGCTGACGGCAAGGCCTTGAGGCGCTAACATTCGGCTTGGAGTGCGGGTGTAGCTCAGGGGTAGAGCACAACCTTGCCAAGGTTGGGGTCGGGGGTTCGAATCCCCTCGCCCGCTCCAATCAAATCAACATCTTGTAGAGTCACTGCGGCGAGAGCCCGGGGACGTAGCTAGCATATAGCTAACGCTGAGTGTTCTCCTGGGACGCTGGGCTGTCTGCGCTTTCTCACCCTGACTGTTTCGCACGCCGAATGAAGGTCGGGTGCTGGTCCCGGTTTCGGTAACGGCCTCAGGTTGCCAGTCCTGACGCCGTTTTGTCGCGCAGGGTCAGAAAGGCCCAAGCTGGT
>JBKOWI010000170.1:0-18670 GCA_046724315.1 Pseudomonadota bacterium
CGTGTTGAACTCTGCGTCGGTATGGGGGTCGAACTTGGCGCCGAGACCTTTAGGATCGGAGGACATCACGCCCTCCGCTTGGCCCTGTGGGCTTTGATCTTGCGCTCCACCACGTCCCAGATCATGGCGGCGACGTCCGGCCCTCCGAACGCGGCGACCTGCCTGATGCCGGTCGGCGAGGTGACGTTGATCTCGGTGAGATAGTCGCCGATCACGTCGATGCCGGCAAAGATCAGCCCGCGCCGCTTGAGCTCAGGCCCAAGCCGCGCGCAAATCTCCTTGTCGCGCTTCGTGAGCGTCGTGGCCTCGGCCTTGCCGCCGATATGCAGATTGGAGCGCGTCTCGCCTGGAGGCGGCACGCGGTTGATCGCGCCGGCGACCTCGCCATCGACCAGGATGATGCGCTTGTCGCCCTTGGCGACCTGCGGCACGTAACGCTGCACCATGATCGGCTCGCGGAAGGTCAAGCCCATCAGCTCGATCAGCGAGTTGAGGTTGGTGTCGTTGGGCATGATGCGGAAGATCGCTGCGCCGCCATTGCCGTAAAGCGGCTTCACCACGATGTCCTTGTGCTTTTCGCGGAAGGCGCGGATTTCCTCGGCCGAGCGGGTGACGAGGGTGGGCGGCATCAGGTCGAGAAAATCGAGCACGAAAATCTTCTCGGGCGAGTTGCGCACACTCGCCGGATCGTTGACCACCAGCGTATCGGGGTGGATGCGCTCCAAGAGATGGGTCGTGGTGATATAGGCCATGTCGAAGGGCGGATCCTGGCGAAGATGCACCACGTCGAAGGTGCCGAGATCCACTTCCCTTGGATGCGCGAGCCGGTAGTGGTTTCCGGGCTTGTCCTCCACGGTGAGACTATGGCCCTCGGCGATCAGCTTGCCGTCGCGGAGCGAGAGATTGTTGGGCGTGTAATAGAACACGTCATGCCCGCGCCACTGCGCTTCGAGCAGGAGCGCGAAGGTCGAATCGCCCCTGATATCGATGCGCTCGATGGGGTCCATCTGGAAGGCGACCTTGAGGGCCATGGCGCCCTTATAGGCAGAGTTTCGCCAAAGGGAAATGAAGGAGGGTCACATCGGGAAGGCGTTGGCCATATAGCGAGGCCAGGCGAAGGGCGCCGCGAGCACAACGTCGAAGGCAATGTCATGCCCCCCAAAGTCGGGATGGCCGGCCAGCCAATATTGGGCGGCTCTGACGATGCGGCGTCGCTGCCTGGGGCAAGCATCCAGGCGGCTTCCTCCTTGGTCTTGCGTCGCTTGACCTCGATGAAGGCGAGCCGCTTTCCTTTGAGCGCCACGAGATCGATCTCGCCGACCGGGGTTCTATAGCGCTGCGCCACGATGCGGTGGCCTTTGAGGCGAAGCAGGAGTGCTGTCAAGGTCTCGGCAAACAGCCCGCTGCGATAGGCTTTTGCCCGCGCCTGCTTCATGTCAATCGGCCTTAGGCTTTAGCGAGAGCCCAAGCTCGTAGACACGGTTGCGCGGGACTTGCAGCACCTCGGAGACGCTCCGCACCGCGTCGCGGAAGCTCTCCACATTGAGCGCCTTGTTGAGCTGCTCGACGATCTTCTCGTCGCTGACGCCACCATCCTCGATGGGCGGCGCGACAACCACAACAAACTCGCCCTTCGATTGGTCGCTGAGGGAGAGCTCGCCGGCAAGCCGGTCGAGCGTCCCGCGCGTCACCGTCTCGTGCAGCTTGGTCAGCTCTCTCGCGATCGCTGCCTCGCGCGCGCCCAACACCTCTGCCATCTCGGCAAGGCTTTTCCCAAGCCGAGGCCCAGTTTCGAAAAAGACTAGCGTCCCCGGAACAGATTTGAGTTCTTCGAGCCGCGTGCGGCGCGCGCCGGACTTGGGCGGCAGGAACCCGGCAAACAGGAAGGTGTCGGTCGGAAGACCTGCGCTCGTCAAAGCCGCGATCGCCGCGGAAGGTCCGGGAATGCTCGTCACGGTAAAGCCATGGTCGAGCGCCTCGCGTACGAGCTTGTAACCTGGATCGGAAATGAGCGGCGTGCCTGCGTCTGAGATGAGCGCGACCGAAGCTCCAGCGCGTAGCCGCCCCAAGAGGCGCGGGCGCTCCTTGGCGGCGTTGTGCTCGTGATAGGGCGTAAGCTCGCCGGCGATGCCGTAATGCGAGAGGAGCTTCTTCGAGTGCCGCGTGTCCTCGGCGGCGATGAGATCCGCGCGCGCGAGCACCGACAGCGCTCGAAGAGAGATGTCGCCGAGATTGCCGATCGGTGTCGCCACGAGATAGAGGCCAGGCGAAAGCGGCCGCTCGATCAAGTCGGCGAGCACCTCGCTCGCGCGAACCACCGTGCTGTGGTCGTGTGCTTTCGTCTGTTCTTTGTGGCGATGGTCTTGCACGCGCCGTGCCCGCCTTTTTGAGGCCCGAGCCAACGACTTAGCTTGCGCTGGGACGGGCGACACCGCCCTAGGCGCTCGAACGTTACGTGATATAGTCGCGCTTCGTCCATCATGATTGGGCCATCGTTGCGAACACGCTCCCTCGCAAAACTAAGCGGCTTGCGGTCTCAAGACCCAACCGGAGGAGCTGGTCGTCTTGCGCCGCCTCCAACAAGCCAAAAGACTATGCGGCTTTCGTCGAGCATTGGTCGTTTCGCTGCCGTGAAGATCGCGCTTGCCGGCATGATGGCGGCAATGCTTGTCGCCTGCGGCGCTCCTGGCGCCGGCGGCGGCGGACCCGGTGGCGCGAGCTTCACCGGATCGACCGGCGCGGTGAAGGTGGCGCTTCTCCTTCCCGTCACGTCGTCGGGCTCCACCCCCGCCGTGGCCAAGGCATTGAAGCAGGCCGCCGAGCTCGCTTTGTTCGATTTCGACAATCCGAATGTGTCGCTCGTTCCCAAGGATACGAAGGGAACGCCTGACGGAGCGCGGCTTGCCGCTGAGAGCGCCATCAAGGACGGCGCCGAGCTTATCATCGGGCCGCTGTTCGCTCAGGAAGTCGCAGGCGCGGCGCCGGTCGCGCGGCAGGCCGGGATTCCCATGATCGCGTTCTCGAGCGACGAGAAGGTCGCCGGCAACGGCGTATACCTCCTGAGCTTCCAAGCCGGGCGCGACGTACCGCGCATCGTGAGCTTCGCCATGTCGAAGGGCAAACGCAGTTTCGCGCAACTCGTCCCGCAATCGCCTTACGGCCGCGTCGCCGAATCGGCGTTTGCCAAGGCGGTATCCGGCGGCGGCGGCGAGACAAGTGTGCGCGCGGCCTTCCCGACCGACGATTCCAACGCCATGCTCGGCCCGGTCAGGCAGATCGCGAACGCGATCAAAGGGGGACAGAAGGTCGATGCGCTATTCCTGCCTGCCGGGCGCGAGGAGCTTCCTTCGCTTGCACCGCTGCTCGCGTCCTCGGACCTCACCAGCGGCCGCGTGCAGTTCGTTGGAACGGGACAATGGGATTATCCCAATATTGGCGGAGAGAAGGCGCTGGTCGGCGGCTGGTATCCAGCGCCTGACCCCAAAGGCTGGAGCAATTTCGTGCAGCGTTACTCGAAAACCTATGGCTCGGTGCCGCCGCGGCTTGCGAGCCTTGCCTATGACGCTGTGAGCCTTGCCGTGTCGCTGTCGCAGAATCCGCCGGGCCAGCGCTACGACATGGGGCAGCTAACGCGCGCGAGCGGCTTCGCCGGCATCGACGGACTGTTCCGTCTGCTCCCCGACGGCACCTGCGAGCGCGGGCTTGCCATTCTCGAAGTGCGCGAAGGCGGCCCGGTGGTAATCGACCCGGCGCCGAGTTCCTTCGCCACCGCCTCGTCTTATTAAGCCTAAGCGGCGAGCTCCAGGATCAGCCGATTGAGCACCAGCCGCCCTTTTGGTGTCGCGGCAAGCTGATTGCCCGCGCGCTTGAGCAGGCCGTCACTGGCGAGCGCGCCGATGCGAGTCTCGAGACCGCGTCCGTAGATAGCTGCGAGGCGGTTGAGGTCGATGCCTTCACTGAGGCGCAGGCCCATCAGCAAATATTCTTCGGCAACTTCTTTAACGCTCAACGCCTCGTCACTTGCTAGACCATGGCCGCGCGCGTCGACCTCCGTGAGCCAACCTTCAGGAGACTTGATCGCCGATAGGGCCCGCTTGGCGCCGTGGACCGTGATGCGGCTGTGTGCACCGGGGCCGATGCCGACGTAGTCGTGGCCGCGCCAATAGAGAAGGTTGTGGCGCGACTCCGACCCAGGCCGCGCGTGGTTCGAGACCTCATAGGCCGGAAGCCCCGCCGCCTCGCAAAGTTCCTGGGTGAGCTGGTAGAGCGCGCGTGCACGCGCCGCATCGGGGATGCGCAGCGTGCCGGCGGCGTAGCGCACAGCGAACGGTGTGCCCTCCTCGATGGTGAGCTGATAGAGCGAGAGGTGGTCCGCCGCATGACCGAGCACGAGGGTGAGCTCGGTCTGCCATGCTTTCGCGGTCTGGCCTTGGCGCGCATAGATGAGGTCGAACGACACGCGGTCGAAATTGCGCTTGGCGAGCGTAAGCGCGTGCAAAGCCTCTTGGGTCGAGTGCTGACGCCCTAGCGCCTTCAGGCTCTGATCGTCGAGCGCCTGCACGCCAAGCGACAGCCGGTTGACTCCAGCCGCGCGGTAGCCGGCGAAGTTCTCGGCCTCTACGCTGGTCGGATTGGCTTCGAGGGTGATCTCTGCGTCGCCTTCCAAGTCCCAATGCTCGGCGACGGCATCGATGATCGCGCTCACCGTGGCCGGATGCATCAAAGACGGCGTGCCGCCGCCGAAGAAGATGCTGGTGACGCTTCGCGCAGGTACAAGTGCTGCAAAATGGTTGAGCTCGGCGAGATAGGCGGCGAGGAACCGCGCCTCGTCGATGCCGCCATGCCGCACGTGGCTGTTGAAGTCGCAATACGGGCATTTGGCGAGGCAGAACGGCCAATGCACATAAATTCCGAACGGCTCATTCATCGACATAGGTAGCAAACATCAATTTCTCGAAAGCACGCATGCGGTGCGAGAGCTGGTTCTTCAAGTCCGGTTCGATTTCGCCGAAGGTCTCACTATAGCCTTCGGGCACGAAAATCGGATCATAGCCGAAGCCGCGGGTCCCACGCGGCGGCCAGACGATGGTGCCGTAGACCTGGCCGGTAAACGCTGCGGCCTCACCGTCGGGAACGGCGAGAGCAAGCGCGCAAGTGAAGTTCGCGCGCCGGTCGGACGTGCCGAGCTTCTTCAGCTCGTGGTGAACTCGGGCCATGGCAAGATCGAAAGCTCTGTTGGGACCGCCCCACCGGGCCGAATGTATGCCTGGCGCGCCGCCAAGCGCCTCGACCTCCAACCCTGAATCGTCGGAGAGTGAGAGCATCCCTGAGCCCTTGGCAGCAGCGATGGCCTTGATCTTCGCATTCTCGGTGAAGCTATCGCCAGTCTCCTCGGGCTCGGGCAGGCGAAGGCAAGCCGCCGAGACGCACCTGATTCCGTAAGGTGCGAACAGCTCCGCCAGCTCCCGCACCTTCCCTTCGTTGTGGCTTGCGGTCACGAGCGTCGTGCCGGGACGGAGCGTACCGGGTTTAAGCAACGGTGAGCTTCTGCAAGGCCACGAGCTCGGCGATGCCTTGGCGGGCGAGCATCATCAGCCTGTCGAATTGCTCCTGGGTGAAGGGTTCGGTTTCAGCCGTGCCCTGCACCTCGACGATGCCGCCTGATCCCGTCATCACGAAATTGGCGTCGGCGTCGGCTTCGGAATCCTCGGCGTAATCGAGATCGAGAACCGCCTCGCCGCCATAGAGCCCGCAGGACACAGCAGCGACGTGATCGCGAAGCGGGTTGGTTTTGATCATGCTGCGCGCGGCCATCCAGGCGAGCGCGTCGTGAAGGGCGACCCAGGCGCCGGTGATGGAAGCGGTGCGTGTGCCGCCATCGGCCTGAAGCACGTCGCAGTCGACGATGATCTGCTTCTCGCCAAGCGCAGCGAGATCGGTGACGGCGCGGAGGGAGCGGCCAATCAGGCGCTGGATCTCTTGCGTACGGCCGGATTGCTTGCCTGCCGAGGCCTCGCGCCGCGTCCGCTCTGAAGTCGCGCGCGGCAGCATGCCGTATTCCGCGGTGACCCAGCCGCGGCCTGATCCCTTGAGCCAGGGCGGCACCGGCTCACCGGCAGTCGCCGTGCACAGCACATGCGTTTCGCCGAAGCGGACGAGGCAAGAGCCCTCTGCATGGCGCGAAACCGCGCGCTCGAAGCTGATGGGACGAAGCGCGTCGAGCGCGCGTTTGGAGGGGCGGATGATGGTCGGGTCTCCTGGCAAAATTTGCGGCGCACCCTAGAGGAGGCGGAAAGCCCGGAAAAGCCCTTTCCCCAACTCCGTGCCTCGCGGCCTTGTGCCGGAGGGGGCGAGAAGCTAGGCCTTGACCATGGCCGAGACGGAAGCGAGGGCCGGGCCTTCTAGCGCTAAGGGGAAAGCCCCGCAAAGCGTCGCGCGCGGCGAGGAGGCCACTGTCGCCACGCCGATGATCGCCCAATACTTGGAAATCAAGGCGGCCAATGCCGACTGCCTGCTCTTCTATCGCATGGGCGATTTCTACGAGCTGTTCTTCGGCGACGCGGAGGTCGCGTCTCGCGCGCTCGGCATCGCACTGACCAAGCGCGGCAAGCATTTGGGCGCCGACATTCCCATGTGCGGCGTACCGGTCCATTCAGCCGACGATTATCTCCAGCGCCTAATTGCCCAGGGCCACCGCGTCGCGGTCTGCGAGCAGATCGAGGACCCCGCCGAAGCGAAAAAGCGAGGGCCCAAGGCAGTGGTGCGCCGTGACGTCGTGCGTCTCGTCACACCCGGCACCCTAACCGAGGAGACGCTGCTCGATGCGCGCGCCCACAATTTCCTCACCTCACTGTTTCGCGCGCCTGAAAAAGACGGCGTCGAGCCCAACTACGCCCTTGCTTCTCTCGACATCTCGACCGGCGAGCTGATCGCCTCGTCGGTGCGCCTGGGCGATCTTGCCGGGGAGCTTGCGCGGCTCAAACCCAGCGAGGTGCTCGCGGGCGACGATATCGCAGGCGATGGTGAGCTTCGGCGCCTCATCCACGAGGCAGGCGCCGCGCTAACGCCATGTCCTCGGGCCCATTTCGATTCGCTCCGCGGCGAACGCGCGCTGAAGTCTCGGCTGGGCGTGGCTGCGCTTGACGCCTTCGGCGAGTTCACGCGGCCAGAGCTCGCGGCGCTCGCAGGTCTCCTAACCTATGTGGAGATCACTCAGGTCGGCAAAACCCCGCTTCTGCGCCCGCCGCGCAAGGAGAGCGCCGGCAGCCTGCTCTTCATTGATGCAGCGACCCGCGCAAATCTCGAGCTGATGCGCTCGAATCAAGGTTCACGCGCAGGGAGCCTGCTCGCGGCCGTCGACCGCACGGTCACCGCGGCAGGCGCCCGCGAACTCGCAAGCCGGCTCGGCAGCCCGCTCACCGATGTGGATGTGTTGAACGCGCGCCTTGATGCGGTTGCTTATCTTGCCAACGAGCCGCGGCTGCGTCAGACGCTGCGCGAGGAGCTCAAGGCAGCGCCTGATCTCGCCAGGGCGCTTGCGCGGCTTGCCTTGGGACGCGGCGGTCCACGCGATCTCGCGGCGGTGAAGGAGGCCATCAATTCCGCCCACTCTCTCTCGGAAAATCTGAATCGCGCTGGCGCCGCGCTCGGGTTACCGCCGGAGCTTGCTTCGATTGCAGGGCGCCTCAGGGCCGCGCCTGCCCACGTCGCGGACGAGCTCGCGGCGGCGCTCGCGGAGAGTCTTCCAGTTAATCCTCGCGACGGCGGCTTCATCCGTGGGGGCGCAAATCCCGATCTCGACGAGCACCGTCGCTTGCGTGATGGAAGCCGCCAAGTCATTGCCGGTTTACAGGCGACCTATGCCGAGGCCACCGGCATCAAGTCACTGAAGGTGCGCCACAACAATGTGCTCGGCTATTTCGTCGAGGTCACCGCGCTCAACGGCGCTGTCCTGACCAAGCCGCCGTATGTCGAGACCTTCATCCACCGGCAGACGCTTGCCAATGTCCTGCGCTTCTCGACGCCGGAGCTCTCGGAGCTCGAGGCGAAGATCACGCAAGCGGCAGATCGGGCGCTCGCGCTCGAGCTTGAGATGTTTGCGGAGCTCACCGCGGAGGTTCTTGCCGAGCAGCAAGAGCTTGCCTCGGCGAGCGCGGCCCTAGCCGATCTCGACCACTATGCCGGCCTTGCCGAGCTGGCGATCGAGCAGAAGTATGTGCGTCCCAAGATCGATGGCACGCTCGTGTTCGATGTCGAAGACGGGCGCCACCCTATGGTCGAGCAGAATTTGCGGCGCGCTAACGGCGCAAGCTTTGTCGGCAATCATTGCAAGCTCGGGGATAGAAGATCGAGCGAGGGCACGCGTATCCTCGTTGTCACCGGCCCTAATATGGCGGGCAAATCGACCTTCCTGCGGCAGAACGCGCTCATCGTCGTGCTCGCGCAATCGGGCTCCTTCGTTCCGGCGCGGCGCGCACATATCGGCATCATCGATCGCCTGTTCAGCCGCGTCGGCGCCGCCGACGATCTCGCCCACGGCCGCTCGACCTTCATGGTCGAGATGGTCGAGACTGCATCGATCCTCAATCAGGCGACGGAACGGTCCTTCGTCGTGCTCGACGAGATCGGGCGCGGCACAGCGACCTTCGATGGATTGTCAATCGCCTGGGCCGCGCTCGAATACCTGCACGAGGTGAACCGGTCGCGCGTGCTGTTTGCCACCCACTACCACGAGCTCACCGCGCTCGCCGACAAGCTCCCGTGTGCGGCGAACGCCACCGTGGAGGTCAAGGAATGGCGCGAGGAGATCGTATTTCTCTACCGCGTCGTCGCGGGCGCGGCCGACCGTTCCTACGGCATTCACGTGGCAAAGCTCGCCGGTCTGCCTTCTTCCGTGCTGGCTCGCGCCAATGAGGTGCTGAGCGCGCTCGAGAAGGCCGATGGACGCCCCAAACCTGCCGATCTCGCCGACGATTTGCCGTTATTCAGGGCCGCCAAAGGCGTGGCTGATCCCAAGCCTGACCTCAAATCGCGCCTTGAAGAAGCGATCGCCGGGCTAGCCCCGGATGCCATGACGCCGAGGGAGGCGCTCGAGGCGCTCTACCGCCTCAAGGCATTGCTTGCCAGCGAAGCCTAAAGCGCCCATGTGCTAAACTTTCGCGCAACGCTTATGGACCAGCCAGCACCGTTAACAGCGCCCTATTTCGACTTCGACCTTCTGCGCCAGGAGGCGGCGGAGCTTGCCCATAGTCATTCCGGGCAGGATTCCACGCTCCGCATGGCTCTGGTCGAGCGTTTGCGCCGGCTCGTCGAGGAGGCGCGGACCGCAGCCAGGCGCCAGCTCGAACGGGATGGCGACGGCAGGGCCTGCGCCGAGGGTCTCTCGGCTTTCCAGGACGCCTTGATCAGGCTCGCCTTCGAGTTCACCACAACCCACGTCTACCGCGCCGACAATCCCTCGATCGCCGAGCGCATGGCGGTGGTGGCCCAAGGCGGCTACGGCCGCGGGCTGCTTGCGCCGGGCTCCGACATCGACCTCCTGTTTCTGCTTCCCTACAAGCAGACTGCCTGGGGCGAGAGCGTTGCCGAGTACATGCTTTACCTCCTGTGGGACCTTGGCTTCAAAGTCGGGCACGCCACCCGCAACATCGATCAATGCATCCGACTCAGTCTGTCGGACATGACCATCCGCACCGCGCTGCTCGACTCACGGCTGCTTCTCGGCGATGAGGCGCTCTATGCCGATTTCCATCACCGGTTCCGCAAAGAAGTGCTCGAAGGTAATGCGCGGCCGTTCGTCGAGGCCAAGCTCGCCGAGCAGAATGCCCGTCATGCCCGCGCCGGCGCCTCGCGCTATCTCGTCGAGCCTAACGTCAAAGACGGCAAAGGCGGCTTGCGCGACCTGCACACCCTGCACTGGCTCGCCAAGCATCTTTATCCCGACAAAGCCGAGGCCGAATTTGTCGAGGCGGGCGTTTTCACGCCGCACGAATATCGCAGCTTCCGCCGCTGCGAGAGCTTCCTCTGGTCGGTGCGCTGTCATCTGCATTTCTTGACAGACCGGCCTGAGGAGCGGCTGAGCTTCGAGGTGCAGGAACTCATGGCGGAACGGCTCGGCTATCGGGGCCACGCAGGTTTAAGCGCAGTCGAGCGCTTCATGCGGCATTACTTCCTCATAGCCAAGGAGGTGGGCGAACTGACCGGGACCGTCTGCTCCGCCCTCGAGTTGAAGCAACTCAAGTCGCTGCCCGCGCTCGACACGCTACTTGCGCCGTTCAGCTGGCGGAGGCGCGCCAAGCTCAGGCGAACCTCGGACTTCCGCATCGAGAACGGCCGCATCTACGCCGTGAGCAAAGAGACTTTCACCAAGGATCCGGTGAACTTCATCAAGTTGTTCGTGCTTGCCGACGAGCATCAGGCCTCGTTCTCGCCGGAAGTGCTGCGCGACGTGCGCGCCAATGTCCGGCTGATCGACGACAAGCTGCGCAACGAGGTCGCGGCCAACCGCCTGTTCATGCGGCTCCTGATGGATTCGCGCGACCCGGAGGGCGTGTTGCGCAAGATGAACGAGGCCGGCGTGCTCGGCCGCTTCATTCCCGATTTCGGCCGCGTGGTGTCGATGATGCAGTTCAACATGTATCACCACTTCACGGTTGACGAGCATCTGATCAGGACTATCGGCTTCCTCTCCGGCATCGAGCGGGGAAGGTTCGCCAGCGAGCATCCGGTGTCGACCGAGATCGTGCGCACCATCGACAATCGCCGCGCCCTTTACGTCGCGGCCTTCTTGCACGACATCGCCAAGGGGCGTGAGGAGGATCATTCGATTGTCGGCGCGCGCATCGCTCGGGAGCTTGGTCCGCGCTTCGGATTGAACGCCTCCGAGACCGAGACCGCTGCTTGGCTCGTCGAGCATCACCTCACCATGAGCCTGTTCGCGCAGAGCCGTGACCTGAACGACCCCAAGACACTCCGGGATTTTGCCGCGCTGGTGCAGAGCCGCGAACGGCTTAAGCTGCTTCTCCTTCTGACGGTGGCTGACATCCGGGCGGTAGGCCCGGGAGTGTGGACGGGATGGAAGGGACAGCTCTTGCGCACGCTCTATTTCGAGACCGAGCCTCTGCTCGGCGGCGGCCATCTGACCTTGAGCCGCAGCGAGCGTGTGGCTCGTGCCCAGGACGCCCTGCGCGAGCAGCTTGCCGGCTGGCCGAAAGACGATCTCGAGCACTTCGTCGATCGCCATTACCCATCTTATTGGCTGAGGACCGATCTCAACGTCATCGCCGAGCACGCCAAGCTCGTCCGCGACGCCGAGGCGCAGAAGCAGCCGATTGTCACCCATATCGCCACCGATGCTTTCCGCGGCGTAACCGAGGTCACACTGCTCGCGCCGAACCACCCGCGCCTGCTTGCCATGGTGGCAGGCGCTTGCACCGGTGCCGGGGCGAACATCGTCGACGCCCAGATCTCAACCACGCGCGACGGCATGGCACTCGACACGATTCACCTTGAGCGCGAGTTCGATCACGCCGAGGATGAGGAGCGACGCGCCAAGAAAATCGCCCAGACCATCGAGAAGCTGCTGCGGAATGATGTCCGCCTTTCCGAGGTTGTCATGAACAAACGCAAGCCGAAGGCGAAGCTGTCGGCCTTCAGGGTCGAGCCGCAGGTGATGATCGACAATACTCTGTCGGACGCGCTCACCGTGATCGAGGTCAATGGCCTCGACCGGCCCGGCCTGCTCTATGACGTGACGCGCGAGATCTCCGATCTCAATCTCGACATCGCCTCGGCGCATATTGCGACCTTCGGCGAGAAGGCGGTCGACGTGTTCTACGTCACCGACCTCACCGGCAAGAAGATCACGAGCACGAGCCGCGAAGGCGCCATCCGCGAGCGCCTGATTAAGGCGCTCCAAGCGCGCCAAGAGCCGGCGTTGCTACCTGCCTGATGAAGCTTTATCGCGGCTTCGCCACCGTCGGTTCGATAACGATTCTAAGCCGCGTGCTCGGCTTTATCCGCGATGTGCTGGTCGCTGCGGTGCTCGGCACTTCCTACGTGGCCGATGCCTTTTTCGTGGCATTCCGCGTGCCCAACATGTTCCGCCGCCTGTTCGCCGAAGGCGCCTTCGACGCGGCCTTCATTCCACTTTTCGCGAAGCGCCTCCATGGCGATGGGCCCAATGCCGCGCAAGTCTTTGCCGGCCAGGCGCTCGCCGGCCTCAGTCTCATTCTTGTCCTCTTCACTGTGCTGGCGGAAATCGCCATGCCTTGGCTCATGCTCGTGCTTGCGCCGGGCTTCGCGCGCGACCCGGCAAAATTCGATCTTGCCGTCATGCTCGCGCGCATCGCGCTGCCCTATCTCGTCTTCATGTCGCTGGTCGCGCTCTATACCGGGGCTTTGAATGCGCTCGGTCGCTTTGCCATCGCCGCGCTGGCGCCGACCTTGCTCAACGTCGTGCTCATCATAGTGCTGCTTGCGGTGGTCGCGCTCGGCGGCGCTCAGACCACAACGGGAATTGCGTTGGCCTGGGGCATCACCGCCTCAGGCGTGTTGCAGGTGATAGTCGTAGCCCTAGCCGCTGCCAAAATCGGTATGCGCGTGCCCCTAGAGCGACCACGCCTCACGCCTGAGATGCAAAGTCTCGTGGCGCTTGCGGCGCCCGGCGTGATCGCCGGCGGCATGGCCCAGTTCACCATGGTCATCTCCACCATCATCGCCACGCTGCAGGATCGCGTCGTATCCTGGCTCTATTACGCGGAGCGTATCTTCCAGCTTCCCTTGGGCGTAATCGGGGTCGCTATCGGCGTCGTGCTATTGCCCGACCTCAGTCACAAGCTTCGCTCAGGCGACCACGCCGCTGTGCTCGAAAGTGAGAACCGCGCGCTCGAGTTTGCGCTGCTTCTCACCATGCCGGCAGCGATCGCGCTTGCCATCGCCTCCGGCCCGATCATGCGCGTCTTGTTCGAGCGCGGCGCGTTCACGGCCGCGGATACGCAGGCGACCGCAGCGATGCTGTCGGCGCTCGCGCTCGGGCTTCCGGCCTATGTGATGATCAAGGTGCTGCATCCGAGCTTCTTCGCCCGCGAGGACACCAAGACGCCGATGCTCTACGCCGGCATCGCCATGGTCTCCACCGCCGTACTGAGCTTTGTCTTATTCATGGCTATCGGAGCCACTGGAATCGCCATCGCCACCATGCTCTCGGGCTGGATCAATCTCGGGCTGCTCGTTGCCACGCTCAAGCGCCGCGACAGCTTCAAGCTCGACCAGACCTTCCGCCGCCGCTTTGCCGGCATTTGCGCGGCAAGCGCGGTCATGGCCGGCGTGGTGTTTGCTCTGGTCAAGCTCCTCGCTCCCTGGTTTGCGCCTGCGAGCGGACTGGTCGCGCAAGCGGCAGCACTCATCACGCTCGTAGGCGTGGGACTGGTCGTTTACCTGGCAGCCGCAGAGCTGTTTAGAGCCACAAAAATCCATAACATCATCAAAGAGATAGGTGCCTAGGCCGGACCATTGGCGAACTCCGCATCCTCGTTTATGCTGCGCTGCAGCAAGAGGAACAGGCAAAATGCAAGGCCGGCCACGCCGAAGCGTGCTCTACATGCCGGGCTCGAACGAGCGGGCCCTCGAAAAAGCCAAGACCATCGCCGCCGATGCCCTGATCTTCGACCTCGAAGATGCGGTGGCGCCGGACGCCAAGCCGCTCGCCCGCGATCAGGTCTGCGCCACTGTCAAGAACGGCGGTTATGGCGGCCGCGAGATCGTCATCAGAGTGAACGCGCTCGAGACGCCGTGGGGCACCGAAGACCTGCTCGCCGCCTGCGACGCTGAGCCCGATGCGATCCTCGTGCCTAAGGTCATGCATCCCGGCGACATCATCAGCGTCGCCAAGATCCTGCAAGGCGTGCATGCGTCTCAGAAGATCAGGCTGTGGGCGATGATGGAAACTCCGATGGCGATCCTGAATGCACGCAGCATCGCCGCGACCGCGGTCTATGAGGAGAATCGCCTGTGCTGCCTGGTCATGGGCACCAACGATCTGATCAAGGAGTCGCGCGCCCGCGCCCTGCATGACCGCTTCGCCGTCGTGCCTTGGCTCGCCATGACGCTCGCCGCCGCGCGCGCCTATCGCCTCGACATCATCGACGGCGTCTATAACGACTTCAAGGACGAGCTTGGCTTGCGCGAGGAATGCGAGCGGGGCCGCACGCTCGGCATGGACGGCAAGACGCTGATCCACCCGAGCCAGGTCTCGCCTTGCAACGAAATCTTCTCGCCGACGCGCGAGGAAGTCGAGTGGTCGCGCAAGATCATCGATGCCTTCAGCCGGCCCGAGAACAAGCAGAAGGGCGTCATCGTCGTGGAAGGCCGCATGGTGGAGCGACTGCATCTTGGCATGGCCGAGCGCACCGTCTCGATCGCCGAGCAGATACGCCAAATGGAGGTGGCTTGCGCCGAGCCCGATGAGCGAGCCCTTGCCTCGCCCTAAGCGTCACGCCATAACCCGCAGGCGCTAGGGCCAAACCATGCAAAAGACCAAGACCAAGACCCGCGTCTTCTCCGGCGTGCAACCGACCGGCAATCTGCATCTCGGCAATTATCTGGGCGCCATCACCAAATTCGTGGCGCTCCAGGCCGAGCATGATTGCCTCTATTGCGTGGTCGATCTGCACGCCATTACCGTGTTCCAGGACCCGGACGAGCTTACGCATAACACGCGCGAGGTGACGGCGGCGTTCATTGCCTCGGGCATCGATCCCAAGCGCCACATCGTGTTCAACCAGAGCCAGGTGTCGGGCCATGCCGAGCTTGCCTGGATCTTCAACTGCGTGGCGCGCATCGGCTGGCTCAATCGCATGACCCAGTTCAAGGAGAAGGCGGGCAAGGACCGCGAGAACGCATCGGCAGGTCTCTATGTCTATCCGAACCTGATGGCTGCCGACATTCTGCTTTATCACGCGACCCACGTGCCGGTCGGCGAGGACCAGAAGCAGCATCTCGAGCTTGCCCGCGACATCGCGCAGAAGTTCAACAACGATTTCGCCAAGACGATTGCGCGCGCAGGCTATCCCGACGGCTTCTTCCCGCTGCCCGAGCCTTTGATCACCGGCCCCGCCACGCGGGTGATGAACTTGCGCGACGGCACCAAGAAAATGTCGAAGTCGGACGAATCCGACATGATGCGCATCAACCTTACCGATGATGCTGACGCCATCGCCAAGAAGATCAGGAAGGCCAAGACGGATCCCGAGCCTCTGCCCTCAGAGGTGAAGGGGCTCGAGACGAGGCCCGAGGCCGACAATCTCGTCGGCATCTACGCCGGGCTCGCCGACACGAGCAAAGAACAGGTGTTGCGCGAATTCGGCGGCTCGCCCTTCTCGAAGTTCAAGGATGCGCTGGCCGAGCTTGCCGCGAGCAAGCTGACGCCGATCGGCGATGAGATGAGGCGCCTGATGGCCGACCCGGTCGAGATCGACTGCATCCTCGCTGACGGCGCTCGCCGCGCTCACGCCATCGCCGACCCGATCCTTGCCAAGACCAAGGACATCGTAGGCTTCATCCGCAGCCGAGACTAGGCGCCGACCCCGGTGCCGATCGGGCATGAGACGCCGGTGCCGCCGAGCCCGCAATAACCGTGCGGGTTCTTGGCGAGATATTGCTGGTGATAGTCCTCGGCGAAATAGAACTCTGGCGCCGGCAGGATCTCAGTGGTGATGGGGCCGAGCCCCTTCGCCTTCAGCGCTTTTTCATAGGCCGCCTTCGAGGCCTCCGCCGCGCGCTTCTGCGCCTCGGAAAAGTAGTAGATGCCGGAGCGGTACTGCGTGCCGACGTCGTTCCCTTGGCGCATGCCTTGGGTCGGGTCGTGGGCCTCCCAGAACACCTTCAAGAGCTCGTCATAGCTGACGCGCTTAGGGTCATAGACAACGAGCACTGCCTCGTTATGCCCCGTGCGACCTGAGCAGACCTCTTCATAGGTCGGGTTCGGCGTGAGACCCCCGGCATAGGCGACCGCGGTCACATACACGCCTGGGGTCTCCCAGAACTTCCGCTCCGCGCCCCAGAAGCAGCCAAGTCCAAATAGAGCCATCTCCGAGCCTTGGGGATAGGGGCCTTTGAGCGCGGCGCCGTTCACGAAATGGGTCTTTGCGGTCGGGATGGGTGTGGCGCGGCCAGGCAGTGCCTGATCCGGGGAGGGCATCGAGAGAGGCTTGCGCTTCAAGGTGAACATGGAGGTCTCCGTTTGAGTGAAAGAGCTTCCCCCGATCAAATCCCCCTAGTTGATGAACACCTCTACGGGCTTGCGCTTCTGCCCGAGCCAATAGAGCAGAACCCCCAAGATGCCGAACACGACCCAGGTCGGGGCATGCAGGATGGTGGCGATAACCGGGTCCCAGAGATACGGGCCGGCATTGGTCTGGACCCAGTTTTTCGCGGCGTCGAGGCTCTGGGCGTTCAGCGCCTTCCACTGCTCGCCCATCGGAGTCACGACCCATGCGCCGCCACCCGCGAGACTTTTGGTGGCGTCGATCACGGCGGCGACCATGGCGAGCAAGAGAAACCAGACGCCTACCAGGCGTATAAGAGTAAGCATGACCTTCTATAGCGGGTGATTGCTTTCCCGCTTACATAGTCCATTGCCGGTCCGCGTTCAAATCAGCCTTGCTTGAGGCGGGCGTGAACGGACCCGCGGCGCCGGGGTTTGCTTGAACCTCGGGGTCGCTCGGCTATAGTGCGGCACTTTTTCCAAGGAGAGGTGGCCGAGTGGTCGAAGGCGCACGCCTGGAACGCGTGTAGGCGGGCAACCGTCTCGAGGGTTCGAATCCCTCCCTCTCCGCCAAAGATAGAGATTACAAGGCTTCTACGGCCATTGCGGTCTTTGACCTGCAGACCGAAGTCAGTTCTTTGACTCCGCCCCTGGGGTGTTCTTGGTGGGGTCCGGCGTATCGGGATTCAACGCGCCGGTGTTTTTCCTGGGCTCCGGTACAGGCACGACAACAATCGGTGCGGCGTTTGCATCATACGGCGCAACCGGCGGAGCCGAATCTGGACCAGGAGCAGGGACCTCTGCAGGGCTTTCGGCCAGTGCGGGCGCTCCGGCCAAGAGCAACGTTGCGAAGGTCAAAGCAATTGCTGTGTGTTTCATCTGGAATAATCCTCCTCGCGCTGGGCTAAGCCCCAACTGCGGGAGGTGAATGGAGTTCCGATCGATCTACGCGCTTATTTCTCGCTTATTTAATGACGTCTTCCGGAAAGCGCTTAAGAATGCTCTCGCACCAAGCTGAGGTGTCGCCCGCCTTGTCCACCTCTGCCATCGCCGCCTCCATTCCTTCTTTTAGCGCCTCGCCAACTGCGTCCTTGCTGATGCCGTCCCCGCATTTGCGTGAGGCATCGGTCAGCGCTTCACTGAGGTCGGCAAAATCGCATTCAAACTGGGCTTGCGCGAGGTAACCCTCTTTAACGATGATTGGCCGACAGTCCTCAGCGCTAGCCGCGCCGACTGGCCCGAAAATCATCATACCGATCGTGATGATGCGCGAGACTAAGGCAGTGTGTGCGTCGCAACGCATGATCTAACCATAGCTGTCCTGAACCAGGCTCGCCGCCGAGTTCATAGCCCATGATTTAGTGAGGGCACAATGATTACGCTGTATAGCTTTGGACCTGGATTTGGCCTGCCCGACCCGAGCCCGTTCGTGACCAAGGCAGAAGTGCTGCTCAAGATGGCGGAGCTTCCCTATCGGAGCGATACGACCGGCTTCAAGAAAGCACCCAAGGGCAAGCTCCCTTACATCGATGACGGCGGCGAAATCATTTCGGATTCGACCTTCATCCGATGGCACCTGGAGAGGAAATACAACATCGATTTCGATCGTGGACTTTTGGCCGAGCAACGCTCCATTGCCTGGGCCTTCGAGAAGATGATGGAGGATCATCTTTATTGGGCGGTGGTTCACGCCCGCTGGATGGACGACCTCAACTTCGCCAGGGGCCCCGCTACGTTCTTCCGCGGCGTACCCGCGCCGATTCGCCCTCTCGTCGTCGCAATGATTCGGCGGCAACTTCGCCGAACATTGCATGGACAAGGCTTCGGCCGGCATTCGCTCGACGAGATTGTTGCGCTCGGGACGCGGTCGATCGAAGCGACGGCAGCTTTTCTCGGTTCCAAGCTGTTCATGATGGGACCCGAGCCGACTGGGCTCGATGCAACCTCCTTTGCCTTTGTCGCCGGCACCCTATGTCCCCTCTTCGACACGCAGCTACGCACTTCGGCGGAGCGTCACGAGAATCTGAAACGCTATGTGGGACGAATGACTGCGCGCTTCTATCCGGATCGCGGCGAGATCGCCGGGTGCGAGGCTGCGGCCTAGAGGCTAGGAACGCGACAACGCGTCGCCGCTCTGCCGATTTTCCAGCGCAATGATCCGACAAAGAACACTTTGACTCAAACCATCCAAAACGTCTCAGATACCGCCTTCATGGTGGCGGGCTTCCGTGCACTGGAGAACGAGCAGCCGAAGCCGCTCTTTCACGATCCGTTAGCGGCCAAGCTCGTTGGCGATCACGGCAAAGAGATCCTGGCCACCATTCCACGGCACTTTGTCGGCGCTTGGTCGGTCGTGATCCGCACAGTGATCATGGACGATTATATCCGCCAGGCGGTCGCCGCAGG
>JBKOWI010000001.1:0-2264 GCA_046724315.1 Pseudomonadota bacterium
CGCTATGGCATGATTCTCTCACCGGTTCACGAGCTTAGGCTTGCGGCCGCGCGCTGACACTCTGCCGGACCTGGTGCAGGGCGTCGACGAGGAGAGACCTTATGAGGTGTCCGAACAAATCGTCGGGCAATGGGCGTGACCCTCCACGAGCCCACCCACTTGGATCTGACGTCCTCGCGCTGATCCTTGTTGCGTTTGCGTATTTCACACTTGCCTATCTCGGCCTGCGGTTTGCCTCGATTAATTCAAGCGCCACACCCATTTGGCCTCCGACGGGTTTAGCAATCGCAGCCACGTTGTTGTGGGGTTATCGGACTGCGCCTGCCATTTTTGTTGCTGCCTTTCTGATCAATCAGCTGACCGCGGGCTCGATTTTCACCTCACTAGCCATTTCCGGCGGCAATACTCTTGAGGCGGTGGTCGCGGGCTACCTCGTCAGGCATTGGGCGGAGGGTGAGCAGGTTTTTGACACCCCTACTGGCACAATCAAATTCGCGCTAATTAGCCTTGCCGCTACCGCGGTAAGCGCCACGATAGGAGTGAGCAGTCTGACCCTCGCTGGCTATGCCGACGTGAGCGTCGCAATTTCAGTCTGGCTCACCTGGTGGTTCGGCGATTTGGCAGGGGCTCTTGTTGTTACACCAGTTGTGGTGCTCTGGGCCAAAAGTGACCCAGGATCATTAAAGACACCCCGAATTACCAGAACAGGATTGATTTATCTTGCCGCCGCAGCGGTCGGAGCTATTGCCTTCAGCCCCCTGTTGCAGCAGGCAACCCTTCATGACGCGCTTGTTTTTATAGTCGTTCTGCCGTTGCTGTGGGCCTCACTCCGCCAAGGGCCGCGAGATACCGCTACTGTCACGTTAATAATTTCCGCATTCGTAGTTTGGTGTACCGACATGCAGTGCGGCCCCTTCGCCAAGCCAAGTCCGAACGACTCATTCATACTGTCGCTGGCCTTCATGATCAGCACCGCCGTGCCTTTCCTTGCTCTGAGCACAGATGTAGCGGTGAGATATCGCATTGAGGATCAGGAAAGACAGCACGCCTTGGAAACCGAGGTGTTATGGCAAGGCAGTAATCAGGTCGCCTTTGGCGGCTCTTTCGACGATCTTCTTCGCGGCTGCCTGGAGAGAATCTGCCGGGTGACGGGCTGGCCCGTCGGACATATTTACCTTCCAGACGACGTCAACGATGACCGCCGCCTGCTTGCTAACCACGTGTGGCACTTTGAGCGCGAAGAGCTAGCCGCTCTGGCTCATGAAACAGCAGGAAATGGATTGGCGATAGGCGAGGGAATTGAATTGCTGCCAAAAACTTCGGCAAGCGCCATCGAACCTAGAATGCCAATCATCCTGAAACCTAAGAAGCAAATTTTACGCAAACATGGACTCCACGCTGCGTTCGGCTTCCCGCTCTACGCCGAGGGGAAGCTTCAGGCAATACTCGAGTTCATCTCGACTACGAGTCAACCGCCTGACAAGCATCTTCTGTATGTGGTGCAAAGCATTGGAGAGCAGCTTGGGCGGGTTCTTGAGCGCCAACGGAGCCAAAAGCGACAATGTGAGGCAATGGCAATTTCAGATGCTTTAGGTCTCGCGACAATCCGGTCGGAGGCGTTACAGGAAACACTAAATGCACTCACCTTTGCAGTCTATCTGACTGATCGCCACGGCCGAATTGTCTACATGAATCGTGCCGCTGAGCGCCAAGTCGGCACCGGCAATGCAATTCGCGTCAAGAATAACCATCTTGTTCACATTGACCACACGGCGCAGCTTGCATTGGCCAGGGCCATTGACGGGGCAATTGGCGACGATGTCAGTCTGCCAATCAACGGCCTTACTATTGCTCTCCCCGGGGGAGACAACGCAGGTCTAATCGCCACCATCTTCCCGCTCGGGCGCGGCGAAAGCCAAAGCAGCTGCGGGGTCTCGCGAATGGCGGCAGTTTTCGTGCAAGAGCCGATGGCGATGCCGTTCTTCGGAGGCGAGGCTTTCGCCGAGCTCTATGGCCTCACGCGAAGCGAGCTACGTGTGCTCCTCGCCATGGTTCCAGGGCTTAGCGTTAGGGAAGCGGCTGATACGCTGGGGATCGGCGAGACCACCGCCAAAACCCACCTCCAACACATTTACTCCAAGACCAACACGTCGAAGCGTGTCGAGCTCATGCAGCTGTTCATGAGTTCCACACCGCCGGTCAAGGCGGCCTAACAACCAGCGGGACCGGTGCTAGGGAAAATACCGGCTATGAGCCCTTCAATT
>JBKOWI010000141.1:0-5368 GCA_046724315.1 Pseudomonadota bacterium
GAGATGTTTGACATGCCCCTCGCGCGATCACGCGGCGAGGCGATGAATCGCGTTTCGGCGGCACGACAAACTCCATCCCTGCCCTTGATGAGGAGGGCAGCGAAGCGCGAGCATAGCGAGAGCTGAGCGGGTGGGGTGAGGGTCGCCCCCACCCCGATGCCGCTTCGCGTCATCGGACCTCCCCACGAGGGGGAGCTATGAAGCAAGCAGCGGCCGGCCTAGCCGTTAATGACAAAGCGGCGGCGTAGGCGCATAAGACAGGCCATGTCGCACAACACGTTCGGCCATCTCTTCCGCATCACCACCTGGGGCGAAAGCCACGGGCCGGCGATCGGCTGCGTGGTCGATGGCTGCCCGCCAGGCATCCCGCTCACCGAGGCCGACATCCAGGTTTATCTAGACAAGCGAAAGCCAGGCCAGTCGCGCTACACAACTCAGCGCCAGGAGCCGGACAGGGTTGCCATCTTGTCAGGCGTGTTTTCCGATGAGAAGACGGGCGCGCAAGTCACCACAGGCACGCCAATTGCGCTTGAAATTCAAAACGTCGATGCGCGCTCCAAGGATTATGGCGACATCAAAGATAAGTTCCGGCCGGGCCACGCCGACTACACCTACTTTGTGAAATATGGCGTGCGCGATTGGCGTGGCTCTGGTCGCGCGTCAGCGCGCGAAACCGCGAACCGCGTGGCGGCAGGGGCCATCGCGCGGAAAGTAGTTCCCAACATGCGCGTACGCGGCGCACTGGTGCAGATCGGGCCGCACAAGATCGACCGCGCAAATTGGCGTTGGGACGAGGTCGACAATAATCCGTTCTTCTGCCCTGACCCCAAGGCGGTCGACGTCTGGGCCAAGTTCCTCGACGAGGTGCGCAAAGCAGGCTCGTCGACCGGCGCCGTGATCGAGGTCGTTGCCGACGGCGTGCCTCCAGGGCTCGGCGCGCCGGTCTACGGCAAGCTCGACCAGGACATCGCGAGCGGCCTCATGAGCATCAACGCGGTGAAGGGCGTGGAGATCGGCGCCGGCTTCGCCGCCGCAGCGATGTCGGGCGAAGAGAGTGCCGACGAGATGCGCAACCGGCCCGCTGGCTGGCCGGAGTTCAAGTCGAACAATGCTGGCGGGATCCTTGGCGGCATCTCGACGGGACAGCCGATCGTGGCGCGTTTCGCAGTGAAGCCCACCTCCTCGATCCTGACCCCGCGGGAGACCGTGGACAAGAAGGGCAAAAATACCGAGGTCTCGGTCAAGGGCCGCCATGACCCGTGCGTGGGCATCCGCGCGGTCCCGATCGGCGAAGCGATGCTCGCCATCGTGCTCGCCGACCATTACCTCCGCCACCGCGCCCAGACCGGCAAGGGCTAGTGCGGTTCGATCGCATCGTCATCTTGACCGGCGCTGGGCTTTCGGCCGAGAGCGGGCTTGGTACGTTCCGCAACAAAGGAGGGCTGTGGTCGCAATTTCCGCTCGAGGAGGTGGCAACGCCGGAAGGCTTCGCCCGCAACCCTGCGCGTGTGCATGACTTCTATAATCTGCGCCGGCGGCGGCATCACGACGCGCGGCCCAATGTTGCGCACGCGGCTCTGGCGAGGCTCGAGCGCGAGCATGCCGGCGATGCTCTGACCGTAACGCAGAATGTCGATGGGCTGCATGAGGCCGCGGGAACGCGCAATCTCATCCATATGCATGGCGAGCTCACGCGAGCGCTTTGCGCGGCCTGCGGGACGAGCACGCCCCGGAGCGAGGATCTCACTGTGGAGACTGCCTGTTGTGCTTGCGGCGAAGCCGCCATGCGGCCCGACGTGGTGTGGTTCGGCGAGATGCCGCGGGAGATGGACCGCATCTACGAGGCGCTTCAGGTCTGCGATCTATTCATCTCGATCGGCACTAGCGGCAGCGTCTATCCAGCTGCTGGTTTCGTGGCAGAGGCGAGACACGCAGGCGCGCACACGGTTGAGCTCAATCTTGAGCCGTCCGATGGCGCGACCCTGTTCGCCGAAGCGCTCTATGGCTCTGCGACCGAAGTCGTTCCGGCTTACGTGGAGCGCCTATTGCGCGGCGAGCAGACGAGGTAGGCGACCACCTCGATATGCGGCGAGAAGAGGAACTGATCCACGGGAACGACGCGCGTGATGCGATAGCCGCCATCTACCAGGATGCGGAGATCGCGCGCGAGCGTTCCGGGATTGCAGGAGACGGCGACGAGCTTCGGAACCTTGGAAGCGGCAAGCTCCTTGGCCTGAGCTGACGCCCCTGCCCGCGGCGGGTCGAATACGATGGCGTCATAGGCGGCGAGTGCCTTGGGCCTGAGCGGAGAGCGGAACAGGTCGCGGGCAAAAGTCCGAACTGGCTTGACCTTCGGCGTCCTGCGCGCGGCCTCGGCGAGAGCAGTAAGCGCTGCCTCATCGGCCTCGAAGGCATCAACTGCTGCGCTCCGCGCCAAGGCAAAGGTGAAGGTTCCAAGGCCAGCAAAAAGATCCGCCACACGTTTGGCAGCTCCTACTCCCTCACGCACAAGGCCGGTCATCACTGTTTCGGCCTCGCGCGAGGCTTGCAGGAATGTGCCGGGAGGAAGCTTCACCTTCACGCCCGAGAGATCGACCTCCGGAGCTGCCCTCGTGGTGATGCTTTCGCCACCCGCTGTCAGGCGCGCGACGCCAAGCGCTGGAGCTTGCCTCACGAACGCGGCCAAGGCCGCCGGAGCGGAGCGAACGCCCTCGACGACGATATCGAGGCCGTTATCGGTTTCGGTGACGCTTACCTTGGCCTCACGCTTTTCTCCCACCAGTGGCGCGAGCGCCTTCCTGAGTTTTGGCAGGGCCGCCACGATGCGTGGGGAGAGAACCGGGCAAACCTCAACACCGATCAGCTCGTGCGAGCGGGAGAGGTGATAGCCAAGCGCGGGCCCCTTCGCGCCTCGGCCAAAGGCGAGACTTGCCCGCCGCCTGCTGCCGAGCGGAACCGGTCTGATCTCATCGACCTCGGCGTCGAGCCCGCGCGATCTCAGCGCGGCCACGACCTGGTCGTGCTTCCAACGGAGATATGCCCTCACCTCCATGTGCTGGAGCGCGCAGCCGCCGCACACGCCGAAATGCGGGCAGACCGGAGCGACGCGCTCGGCGCTCTGCTCAAGCACGTCGAGCAACGTCGCGTGGTCGCTCTTGGGATCGACGGCAACCCTCACCCGCTCGCCCGGCAGAGTGAACGGCACGAAGATCGGCCCGTCGGGACGTTCGGCCACCGCATCACCTTGGGCTCCGAGCCTAGTGATCTCGACCTCAAGCTCCATGGCGGGCGCCGATCAGGATTTCCTCATTGCCACTGCCTCCCTTAATCGGCGAAGGGGCCTCGCCAATAACTGTCCAACCTGCTTTTTCTATAAAATCCAGCACCTTGGCGACCGCTTCCTTACGTTTGGCGGGGTCGCGGACGATCCCGCCCTTGCCGACCGCGTCGCGCCCTGCCTCGAACTGGGGCTTGACGAGGGCGACGAGCCAGGCGCCCGGCGCGGCAAAACGGAAAGCAGCGGGAAGTACCAAGGTCAGACTGATGAAGCTCACATCGGCGACAATTGCCTGAACCGGCTCTGGGATCACCGAGGCATCGAGGCTCCTTGCGTCGGTCCCCTCCAACGCCACCACGCCGGGGTCGAAACGGAGCGTCTTGTCGAGCTGATCGCGGCCGACATCAACGGCATAGACCTTGACCGCACCACGATCGAGCAAGACATCGGTAAAGCCGCCGGTCGATGCGCCGAGGTCAAGTGCCACCCTCCCCTCAGGCGAAAAGCCGAAGGCGTCGAGCGCCGCGGCAAGCTTGAGCCCACCGCGGGAGACGTAAGGAAAGGCGCCGGACTCGACGGCAAGCGCGGCGTCGGGTCTCACCAGGGCGCCAGGCTTCAGCACCGCCACGCCTTCGACGCTCACCGCGCCGCGCCGGACGAGGTCGGCCGCTCGGGAGCGCGTCGCTGCCAGTCCGCTATCCACCAATAATTGGTCGAGACGCGTTTTTTTGTAGATAGACACCAGAGCTTCTCATATGTTTGACCACGCGTTGGGGATTCTGGCGCGCGGTAAACGAGCCGGGAGCGGGCACCGCCCATGAATATACTGCGGAGCGCACCGCTCGGCGCGACACGCGGAGGTTTCGTGAGCCAAGACCACTGTACGTCTTACCTCACCGACAAGTGTTCAGTTCAAAATCGTGACGTCACCGGCGGCAAGGCCGTCTACGCTCGGGCCGTGATCGAGCCCGGCGAGCTTATCGCCGTGTGGAGCGGACGCATCATCGGCGCCGACGAGCTGGACGGGCTCGAGCCCGAAATACGACGGCACACCGTGCAGGTCGAGGAGGGACTCTATCTTGCGTCGCTCACTCCCGACGAGCCGCCCGACTTCATCAATCACTCCTGCGAGCCGAACGCGGGGCTCGACGGGCAGGTGGCCATCGTCGCCATGCAGCGCATCCAGCCAGGCGAAGAGATCACCATCGACTATGCCATGTGCGACGGCTCGGCCTATGACGAGTTCGACTGCGAATGCGGCTCCGCAATCTGCCGCGGGCGCGTGTCGGGCGACGATTGGCGCAATCCCGCTCTGTGGGAGCGCTATGCCGGGCATTTCTCGCCCTATCTGCAACGCCGCATCGACGCCCTCAAGCAGCAGATGGGGCGCCGCTTCAGGCGCAAGCGCGGATTGGTCGCCGTCGTAGCCGAAGCTCCGGGAAATAGCGCATGAGCATGCCTGGCTACGCGGCGCCGGTCGTCCCGGCAAGCGCGTCATTTCCAAACCCAATCACAGCACAGGGAAACCGAGAGGCACAGAGATGCTGATTGTCAGCACTTATCTTGCGCCGAGCGCCATTGAAGGCATTGGGGTATTCGCCGGCGAGTTCATCGAGCGCGGACGCCTCATGTGGAGTCTAAACCCGAAATTCGACATCTTCGTCCATCCAAGCGAGCTCGACGTGCTTCCGCCGCACATGCAGGACTACCTCGCGCGCTATACCTATCCTCATTTGGAAATGCCGGGCGTGATAATCCTCGACAGCGACAATGGGCGGTTCATGAATCACAGCCTGACGCCCAACACCGATTTCCGCATCTTCGATAAGGGCTATGCACTGGACGACATTCCCCAGGGGGAAGAGCTTACCTGCAACTATCATGAGTTCGATCCGGGTTTCGTGGGTTTCTTTACGACACCTGCCCAGGTGAAGATCGCGAATCGAAGACCCCGGGCCAATGGCCGGCTGCAAAAGCGCTAACCATCAAAATCTCGGACACCCGAACTCAACCCGTCACCAAAGCATTTAATTGGCGATGACGCGGATCCCGGTGCGCTCGCTCTTTGCTGCGGCCCTTCTCTTTATCGCC
>JBKOWI010000168.1:0-1941 GCA_046724315.1 Pseudomonadota bacterium
GAAAGAGGTCCTCCTTGCCGACGTAATCGACGCCCACTTCCTTGCACTTCTCGGGGGTGAGGTTCTGGCTCCAAGCGATGACCTTCATCCCGAACGCCTGCGCGATCTTGGCGGTGCGGGTGCCGAGCTTGCCAAGGCCAAGGACGCCGAGCGTAAGGCCTTCGAGATCGGGGCCGATGGTGCTCTGCCAGGACACGCCGGCTTTCATGCGGGCGTTCTCGTAGCCGATGCGGCGGGTGAGCTCGAGCATCAGGCCGATGGCGATGCCGGAGGTCGGACTGCCGGTCGATGGCGTGCCGCAGACCACGACGCCGCGCTCCTTGGCGGCGGCGACGTCGATCGAGGCGTTGCGCGCTCCGGTGGTGATGAGGAGCTTCAGATCCGGCAACTTCTCGATCACGGCGCGCGGGAAGGCGGTGCGCTCGCGCATGGCGCAGATGATCTCGAAGCCTTGCAGCGCCTTGATGACATTGTCCGAGCCGCCCAGGTGCTCGTTGAAGACCTTGATGTCGAGGTCGCCCGCGACCTTCGACCAATCGGCGACTTTGAGGGCAACGTCTTGGTAGTCATCGAGGATCGCGCAGCGGCGGCGGGGCATGGCGAATGTCCGTGGTTGGCCGAAAGCCTGGCGGAGGGGAGAGGGACGGATTTTTCTATAGCACAGGCGGAGCCGCGCCGGACGCAAGGGGATGGCGGTCTCAACTAACTTGAGACGCGGCTCTCACCCACGCTGAAGGAGAGCTGTCAGGGATTTGACGTCGGCTGTTGGCTCGCCCGAGGACAAGCCGGGTCGGGAACGCAACGCCCAAGCGGTACTAACGCGGGAACCGCCTCACGCGCACCGGGACGAGCGCCGGGATCGCCTGATAAGCGACCGGCACCCGGTCGTGCTTGGCGTGCCATTTCGGTCCTGGGCCGCGCATGTAGTGCAGCTCCGGCCGATACGGGTCGAACAGGCTCCGCGCCAGGTCCTGCACGAACGCGGCGACATCCGCCAGCACGCTCGGCGTCTTGCGATGGAAGCTTCGAACTGCCTTTGCCATGACCCCCTCCGGTCGATTGCTAACCGGTCCCGCCTTCGCTCCGTGTGGCTGTTGCTCTCTGGAGCGCCCCATTACCGGAGCCATTGTCCGGGCAAATTTGTTAAAAACCAGTAGGAATTTGCCTGTGATTTCAGTTTTGTGACGGCAGTTGCAGAAAAAGCACTATTAGGGTTAAGGACTGAGGCGGGAATGTCACAGTGCGGGCGCAAAGCGACCGCGATTGGCGCTCTGGGGCAGCCCTCGGGAGTGTTGGAGCGACTTGGGGCTCGGCTTAGCGGCTGCCGCGCCGCGCGCAGCCAGGCAGGCGAATCAACGCCAGAAGCAAACCCGGATGAGCCTCGGCTGACACCGGGGCATGCTTGGCGCGCCACTTCGGGCCGGGTCCGCGCATATAGTGCAGCTCGGGCTGGTAGCGATCGAACGTCGCCTTGAAGAGGTCGTGGAACAGGCCGGCGAGGTCGGCGGCGAAGCTCGAGGCCCCGCCGTAAGCGGCGCGCGTCGAGCTTATGTTCCGAGCCCTGGTCATGACGTTCTCCAAGCGGCTATCGCCGTAGTCACTGCCCTCGCATATTGGTGATGCGACACGTGCGTCGGTTCGGGCAATACGTATTAAACCTTAGTAACGTCCCACGCGCGCCGTTGCGCGACGAAGGGCTTGCTTGCGATGAAGATACGCGCGCGGCGGCGCGGCGGATGTAAGGGAGCTCACATTTTCCGCATCACGTGCGCATGATCGGCGGGGTGGTGCTTGCTCTTCGCGGCGCCGCTCGCTACATCAGCGCCGACTTCCCGACATCCGGCGCCGATGGGTGCCCAACCACGCGAGCAGGGCGTCGATGGCCCGTCAGTTCATCTATCACATGCAAGGCCTGTCCAAGAGCTATCCGGGGAACCGGAA
>JBKOWI010000088.1:0-3385 GCA_046724315.1 Pseudomonadota bacterium
GTCGCGGGTTGGTAATGCGAGTCCCGCGCCGAGTTTGGGGGACGATTGGTTATGCGTACGTTCCGTTTGAAGGCTCCTATCATCGTTGGGGCGGGCGCTCTCCTGTTTTTAGTAATTGCGCCTGCCCCTCCCCCTCTCAAAGCCGACGACTGGAGAGTGGTCGTCACGCGCGAGGCGTCCGAACCCACGCCTCAATTCGCCGAGCTTAAAACAAAGCTCGACGGCAGCGACCGGCAAGCCGCAGCGCAAGCCCTGCAACTCGCCATGAACGAGCTCGGCGACGGTGTAACCTTGGTGTGGCGCCGCCCGGAGCATGCATTGGAGGGCCGGGTCAAGCCAGTCTCCGCCTTCCGCGACGATCATGGCAGGCTGTGCCGACACCTCGTCTATTCGCTTTCACTTGGCGGCTACAGCCGCGAAATCGAGGGTGTCGCCTGCCGCGAGTTCGACGGCTCCTGGTCGCTCGCGGGCTGATCCACCCGGATATCCAGCCTTCTCGGCAAAAAGCCTTCCCGACCCTCGCGGCCCCGCTCTATAAAGCCCGGGCATCACGGCAGAGATAGGTCGATGGCCGAGGCCGGCAAATTGATGGCGGGAAAGCGCGGCGTCGTGTTCGGCGTCGCCAACAACCGCTCGATTGCGTGGGGCATCACCAAGGCCGTCACCGACCAGGGCGCGGAGGTGGCGCTTACCTATCAGGGCGAGGCTATAAGGAAGCGGGTCGAGCCGCTCGCCGAGGAGATCGGCTCGAAGCTCGTGCTTCCCTGCGACGTCATCGATGAGCCCTCGGTCGAGGGCGTGTTCGCCACGCTCGCTAAGGAATGGGGCTCTATCGATTTCCTTGTCCATGCCGTCGCCTTCTCCGACAAGGAGCAGCTCGACGGACGCTATGTCGACACCACGCAGGACAACTTCACCCAGACGCTGCTGGTCTCCTGCTACTCCTTCACCGCCTTCGCCAAGCGCGCCGAGAAGCTGATGCCGAATGGCGGATCGCTGCTCACGCTCACCTATTACGGCGCCGAGAAGGTGATGCCGCACTATAACGTGATGGGCGTCGCCAAAGCCGCGCTCGAGGCGAGCGTGCGCTATCTCGCGGCCGATCTCGGCAAGGGGAAGATCCGCGTCAACGCCATCTCCGCCGGGCCGATCAAGACGCTCGCAGCCTCCGGCATCGCCGACTTCCGCTATATCCTGAAATGGAACGAGTACAATTCGCCGTTGAGGCGCACCGTATCGATCGAGGATGTTGGGGCCGGTGCGCTTTACCTCTTGTCGGACCTCGGGCGCAGCGTCACCGGCGAGATCCTGCATATCGACGCCGGCTATCATGTGGTCGGCATGAAGAACGAGGACGCTCCCGACATCTCCGTGGTGAAGGAGTAACGTGGAATATTGCAACTGCGCCGCTTCGGCGCATTGCTAAGCACACACGAAGCGGATACTCACCCACCATACCCCGCTCGTTTGGTCTCACCTCCACGCTGAGCAGATTGCGCTATCGGCTACTGCCGAAAAAATCGGCAGCGAGCAAAGGCGAGGGACGGCGCTTTCTGGGGCTCAAGTCATGACTAGTCTCTTCGAGACGACTGCGCGACCGCGGCCGAGCTTTGCGGAGCTCTTCACGCCAAAGCTCATGACCGTGTTGCGGGAAGGCTATGGCCCGAGACAGTTCCACGCGGACGCCATTGCCGGGTTGACGGTCGCCATTGTTGCCCTGCCCCTGTCTATGGCGATCGCGATCGCCTCTGGGGTGAGTCCCGAACGAGGTCTCTACACCGCAATCATCGGCGGCTTCCTGGTGTCCGCTCTCGGCGGCAGCCGGTTTCAGATCGGCGGCCCGGCCGGCGCCTTCATCGTTCTTGGTGCCGGCATCGTTGAGCGGCACGGCTATGACGGGCTGGCCCTCGCCACTCTGATGGCCGGGATCGTCATGATCGCCGTCGGTCTCATGCGACTCGGCACTTATGTGAAGTACATCCCTTTTCCTGTCACGGTTGGCTTCACTGCGGGTATCGCCGTCATCATTTTTGCCAGCCAGCTCAAGGAGTTGCTTGGACTCGCTGTGCCGAACGAACCGGCCGCGTTCCTGCCCAAGCTTGAGGCCTTGTGGCAGGCGCGAGGCAGCATCAATTTGCAGGCCGTCGCCATCGGCGTTGCTACGGTTCTGATCATTCTTGGCTTGCGCAAGTGGAGGCCTGGCTGGCCAGCCTTCCTCATTGCGATCACCGCGGCCGCAGCACTTACCTGGGCTCTTGATTTCGACGTCGTGACAATCGCCTCCCGCTTCGGCGAGCTGCCGCGAAGCCTATCTCAGCCGGGCTTGCCTCCATTCAGCTTGGCCAAGGCGCAGGCTGTCCTCCCGGACGCCGCAGCCATTGCACTTCTTGGCGCGATCGAATCGTTGCTCTCTGCCGTCGTCGCCGATGGCATGTCGGGCCGGAGGCACCGCTCGAATTGTGAGCTGGTGGCGCAAGGGACCGCCAATATCGGTTCGATCCTGTTCGGGGGTATTCCGGTCACCGGCACCATCGCGCGCACCGCCACCAACATACGATCCGGCGCTGTCGGGCCGATCTCCGGCATGCTTCACTCGCTGTTTCTATTTTTATTCATGCTTGTCGCGGCGCCGCTTGCCGGCTTCCTGCCCCTGGCAGCACTTGGCGCGGTTCTGGCGGTCGTCGCCTGGAACATGGCTGAACGCGAAGATTTCATTTTGCTGCTCCGCAGCTCCCGCGGCGACCGGATCGTCTTGTTGACCACTTTCCTGTTGACCGTATTCGTAGACCTGACCACTGGAATCTCGGTCGGCGTGGTCCTAGGTGCCTTCGTCTTCCTTCACCGCATGGCTGAAAGCGTGGAGGTCCAGGGTCATGGCCAGCTCATCGTCGACGATGAGCCCGACGACTATTCCGATACACGTGCCTATGATCCGGCTGCGTTCTCGGATCGCGACATCGTGGTCTACCGGATCAGCGGCGCTTTCTTCTTCGGAGCCACCGCCGCCGTGAGCGGTGTGCTCGAACGGATCGGACGCCCCCGCGTGTTCGTACTCGACTTTTCTGATGTGCCGATGGTGGACAGCACCGGCGCGAAGACCCTGAAGCGCCTTGCTGAGAAGCTAGCGCTCACCGGGACGCTGATCTTTATCACTGGCGCTTCACTGAAGGTTCGGCGATCTCTGCTTCTGGCAGGACTCAGCAAACCGATAATCAGGTACGCCAAAACGGCTGATCAAGCTGTCCGATTCTCTCGCGCGCGTCTCGATCAAGCTGCTACCGCTTAGGTGCGCGCTTATCTCCCGGTGACAAGTTGGTTATCCCCGCGCGTCAAACCGCGCTTACATTCCGCATCACCTCGTCAACTTGAAGGGCGTCATCGCGAG
>JBKOWI010000157.1:0-21127 GCA_046724315.1 Pseudomonadota bacterium
AGCTTGTGCGCGTATTGGAAATCTGTCATTTTGAGGGCGAATAGGACAGGCTTGCTGACCTTTGTCATGGAGGCTGCGGCGCAAGGCTCCAAGCATCCGTCTCCGCTGAGAGACGATCTCGGTCCTCGGCCGCATTCGCTAAAAGCGAAGGCGCCAGCCGCCTAGAGAGCCGGTTCTTCGCTTTCAGCTCATCGAGCCTCCCCGCGGGTGAAGGTCCGGCTATGGCCAAAGCTTATCTGGGCCCGCCACTCGCTGGGAGCGAGGCGCGGCCGAGGTTTCAGTAACGATGGCATCCCGTGGCGTGTTTTCACGTTCTTCAAGCTCGGCGTGGCCCTCTCCGCCACCTGCGCAAGGACTCTACGATCCGAAACGCGAGCACGATGCTTGCGGCGTCGGCTTCGTCGCCGACCTGAAGGCGCGGCCAAGCCATCAAATCATCAAGCATGGCCTCCAGATCCTGGAGAACCTCACCCATCGTGGCGCGGTGGGCGCGGACCCGCTCGCGGGCGACGGCGCCGGCATCCTGGTGCAGATACCGCACGCCTTCCTGAAAGAGGTCACCGCCCCCTTAAGAATCAAGCTGCCTGAGCCCGGGCATTACGCGATCGGCCATATGTTCATGCCGCGCAATCGCGCCCAGCGCATCTATTGCGAGTCCGTGGTCGCCCGCATGTGCGACGCCGAGGGCCTGAAGCTGCTCGGCTGGCGCGACGTGCCGGTCGACAATGCCTGCCTCTCGGCATCGGTGATCGAGACCGAACCGACCCATCGCCAAGTGTTCATCGGCCGCGGGCCAGACATTGAGGACCAATCCGGCTTCGAGCGCAGACTCTACATCCTGCGCAAGGTTATTTCGAACACCATCAACGGCGAGACCGGCGGCCACGATATCGGTTTCTATACGGTGTCGCTGTCATGCCGCACGTTGGTGTACAAAGGCATGTTCCTCGCCTATCAGCTCGGCGCCTATTATCCAGACCTGCACCATCCGAGCTTCGCCTCCGCGTTTGCGCTTGTACATCAGCGCTTCTCCACCAACACTTTCCCGTCGTGGAAGCTCGCTCACCCCTATCGTATGGTCGCCCATAACGGCGAGATCAACACGCTCCGGGGCAACCTCAACTGGATGGCGGCACGACAGGCGAGCGTGTCCTCGCCGCTGTTTGGTCCTGACATCGCCAAGCTCTGGCCGATCTCTTACGAGGGCCAATCGGACACCGCCTGCTTCGACAACGCGCTCGAGTTCCTCGTGCAAGGCGGCTACAGCCTCGCGCACGCGGCGATGATGCTGATCCCCGAGGCCTGGGCCGGCAATCCGCTGATGGATGCCAAACGCCGGGCCTTCTACGAATACCACGCCTGTCTCATGGAGCCGTGGGACGGCCCTGCCGCCATGGCCTTCACCGACGGGCGGCAGATCGGCGCCACGCTCGACCGTAACGGGCTTAGGCCCGCGCGCTACCTCGTCACCAAGGATGGCCTCGTCATCATGGCGTCGGAGACCGGCGTGCTGCCGATCCCCGAGAACGAGATCGTCGAGAAATGGCGGCTGCAGCCCGGCAAGATGCTCCTCATCGACCTCGAGAAGGGGCGCATCGTCTCCGACGAAGAGATCAAGTCCGAGCTCGCTGGGGCGCATCCTTATCAGCAATGGCTCGACCGCACTCAGATCCGGGTGCACGAACTTCCTGGCGCGCCTTCACCCACCCCGCGCACCAACGTGAGCTTGCTCGATCGGCAGCAGGCCTTCGGCTACACCCAGGAGAGCATCAAGTTTCTGATGCTACCGATGGCCGAGTCAGGCCAGGAGGCGGTCGGCTCGATGGGCACCGACACGCCGATCTCCGCGCTGTCCAGCAAGCCCAAGCTGCTGCACACCTATTTCAAGCAGAACTTCGCGCAAGTGACGAACCCTCCGATCGACCCGATCCGCGAGGAGCTCGTCATGTCGCTCGTGACCTTCATCGGGCCGCGGCCAAACCTGCTCGACCTCGAAGGCACCTCGAAGCAGAAGCGCCTCGAGGCAGCGCATCCCATTCTGACCAACGACAATCTCGAGCGCATTCGAGGCATCGGCGACGTCGCCGACAACCAGTTCCGCACCGTGACGCTCGATATCACCTATGGCTCGGACAATGGCGTTGCCGGCATGAGCAAGGCTTTGGACAAGCTCTGCAAACGCGCCGAGCAGGCAGTTCGCGCCGGCGAGAACATCATCATCCTGTCTGACCGGGCGACCGGACCCGACCGCGTCCCGATTCCGTCGCTGCTCGCGACATCTGCCGTACATCATCATTTGATCCGCTGTGGGCTCAGGACCTCGGTCGGTCTCGTGGTCGAGACCGGAGAGGCGCACGAGGTGCATCAATTCTGCACGCTCGCAGGTTATGGCGCCGAGGCAATCAACCCTTATCTCGCCTTTGAGACCATCCAGGCGATGGTGCCCGAGCTCGATGAAGAGGTGACGGTCGAGGAGGCGATCAAGCGCTACATCAAGGCCACCGACAAGGGCATCCTCAAGGTGATGTCCAAGATGGGCATCTCCACCTACCAGTCTTATTGCGGCGCGCAGATCTTCGATGCTGTGGGGCTGCGCAGCGATTTCGTCGCCAAATATTTCACGGGGACCAACAGCCAAGTTGAAGGCGTCGGTCTCGACGAGATCGCGCGCGAGACCTTCGAGCGCCACCAGCTGGCCTTCTCCGACGCGCCGGTCTTGCGCGAGGCGCTGGAAATTGGTGGCGAATATGCGTACCGCGTGCGCGGCGAAGCACACATGTGGCGGCCGCAGGTCGTGGCCGACCTTCAGCATGCCGTACGCGGTCAATTGCCTGAAAAGTACCGTTCTTACGCCAAGCAGATCAACGAGCAGTCCGAGCAGCTGCTCACGCTGCGCGGCATGTTCCGCGTCAAGACTGCAGAGGAGATCGGACGCGCGCCGATTCCGCTCGACCAGGTCGAACCTGCCAAGGAGATCGTCAAGCGCTTCTCGACCGGCGCCATGTCGTTCGGCTCGATCAGCCGCGAGGCGCACACCACGCTCGCCATCGCCATGAACCGTATCGGCGGTAAGTCCAACACCGGCGAGGGCGGCGAGGAGTCGGACCGATACAAGCCGCTGCCGAATGGCGATTCGATGCGCTCGAAGATCAAGCAGGTGGCCTCAGGCCGCTTCGGCGTGACGGCGGAATATCTCGTCAACGCCGACATGATGCAGATCAAGATGGCGCAAGGGGCAAAGCCCGGAGAGGGCGGACAGCTGCCCGGCCACAAGGTCGACGCAGTGATTGCCAAGGTGCGCCATTCTACGCCGGGCGTCGGGCTGATCTCGCCGCCGCCGCATCATGACATCTACTCGATCGAGGATCTGGCGCAGCTCATCTACGACCTGAAGAACTGCAACCCCGCGGCCGACGTGAGCGTCAAGCTCGTGAGCGAGGTTGGCGTAGGCACTGTGGCAGCGGGTGTATCGAAGGCGCGCGCCGACCACGTCACCATCGCCGGCTTCGAAGGCGGCACTGGCGCCTCGCCGCTCACCTCGATCAAGCACGCGGGCTCGCCCTGGGAGATCGGCCTCGCCGAGACCCAGCAGACGCTTGTGCTCAACCGCTTGCGTGGCCGCATCTCGGTTCAGGTCGATGGCGGCATCCGGACCGGCCGCGACGTCTTGGTGGGCGCCCTCCTCGGCGCCGACGAGTTCGGCTTCGCCACGGCGCCTTTGATCGCCGCCGGTTGCATCATGATGCGCAAGTGCCATCTCAACACCTGCCCGGTCGGCGTCGCCACGCAGGACCCGGTCCTGCGCGCGCGCTTCCAGGGCAAGCCTGAGCATGTCATCAACTATTTCTTCTTCGTAGCCGAAGAAGTGCGCGAATACATGGCCGCGCTCGGCTTCCGGACCTTCGCCGAGATGATCGGCCATAGTGAGGTGCTCGATAAGAGCCAGGCGATCGACCATTGGAAGGCCAACGGGCTCGACTTCACGCGGCTGTTCCATAAGCCTGACGTGCCATCCGAGGTCGCGATCTACAACTCGGAGCGGCAGGACCACGGTCTCGACAAGGTGCTCGATCGCAAGCTGATCGAGCTCTGCCGGCCTGCGCTCGAGGAGAAGAAGCCGGGCAAGCTCGACCTGCCGATCAAGAACGTCAACCGCGCGACCGGCGCCATGCTGTCGGGCGAGATCGCCAAGCGCTATGGCCATGCCGGGCTCCCGGAGGATACGATCTGGGTACGGCTGAAGGGCTCCGCCGGCCAGAGCTTCGGCGCCTTCCTAGCCCACGGTCTGACGCTCGACCTCGTCGGCGAAGGCAACGACTATGTCGGCAAGGGCTTGTCGGGCGGCCGCATCATCGTGCGTCCCACGGAAGACTCCGCCATCGTGCCGGAGAAGTCGATCATTATCGGCAATACGGTGCTTTATGGCGCGATCTCCGGCGAGTGCTATTTCCGCGGAATCGCCGGCGAGCGCTTCGCCGTGCGTAACTCGGGCGCCATCGCTGTGGTCGAGGGCACCGGCGACCACGGCTGCGAATATATGACCGGCGGCGTGGTGGTGGTGATCGGGCCTACGGGTCGCAACTTTGCCGCAGGCATGTCGGGCGGCATCGCCTATGTGCTCGACGAGGAAGGCGACTTCGAGCGCCGCTGTAACCTCGCCATGGTCGACCTCGAGCCGGTGCCGAGCGAGAACCAGGTCATGGAGCGGAGCCGCCACCAGATCGGCGATCTCGAAAGCCATGGGCTGGTCGACTTCACGGACATGACTCGTTTCGATGAGGAGCGGCTCCGCCAGTTGATCGAGAATCATCTCCACTACACCGGCTCGGCGCGCGCGAAGGCGATCCTCGACGATTGGTCGTCCTATCTGCCGAAATTCGTCAAGGTGATGCCGGTCGAGTACCGCCGTGCGCTCGAGGAGATGGCCAAGGCGCAGATCGCCGACAAGGCGGGGCTTGGCGAAATCGAGATCGGCATCCGCGGCAACGGCGGCGCTGGCAACGGCAAGTAATCTTCAAGGCGGAGGAGCCAAGATGCCCTGGAGGACGGCGCCGGGCGGCCTTGCCGCGCGACAGGGGTGGTTGCTTGACGGGGAATGCGAGACGGTGACTACTCGTCGACTTATAGTTGGCATGGCCTTGGGCCAAAGAGCATGAGCCATATGGGCAAGATCACGGGCTTTCTCGAGATCGACCGCGAGGATCGGACCTACGAACCGGCGGCCGACCGCATTCGCCATTGGCGCGAGTTCGTCATCGCGCCGGGCGAGGCCGAGATCACGCGCCAGGCCGCCCGCTGCATGGATTGCGGCATTCCCTATTGCCACACCGGCTGCCCGGTGAATAACCAGATCCCTGACTGGAACGACCTCGTCTACCACTCGGATTGGCAGGTCGCGGCGGAGAACCTGCACTCCACCAACAATTTTCCGGAAGTGACGGGCCGCATATGCCCGGCGCCGTGCGAGGCCGCCTGCACACTCAACATCATCGACGTACCCGTCACCATCAAGTCGATCGAATGCGCGATCGCAGACCGTTCCTTCGAGGAGGGCTGGGTGCAGCCAATCCCGCCGGAGACGAAGACCGGCAAGCGCGTGGCAGTTATTGGCTCAGGCCCCGCAGGCTTGGCTGCCGCCCAGCAGCTCGCGAGGGCCGGACACGAGGTGCATGTCTATGAGAAGTACGCCAAGCCCGGGGGACTCCTCCGCTATGGCATTCCCGACTTCAAAATGGAGAAATACATCGTCGAGCGGCGCGTGAAGCAGATGGAAGCCGAAGGCGTCATCTTCCATTGCAACGTGCATGTCGGGTGCGACGTGCGCGTGCAGAAGCTGGAACGCGATTATGATGCTCTTTTGCTCGCCGGCGGCGCCGAAGACCCGCGCGACCTCGCCGTCCCTGGCCGCGAGCTTCACGGCATTCACTTCGCCATGAATTTCCTGCCGCAGCAAAACCGCCGCGTCTCCGGAGAGCCTCAAGGCGATGTCGAGCCGATCCTCGCCGAAGGCAAGCAAGTGGTGGTGATTGGCGGAGGCGACACGGGGTCGGACTGCATCGGCACGTCGTTCCGGCAAGGCGCCGTCTCGGTCACTCAGCTCGAAATCCTGCCGCAGCCGCCCGAGAAAGAGAACAAGGCGCTGACCTGGCCGCATTGGCCGCTCAAGCTCAGGACCTCATCGAGCCAAGCCGAAGGCGCTGCGCGCGATTTCAGCGTGGCGACCAGCCGATTCATCGGATCGAACGACAAGGTCGAGCAGCTCGAGTGCGTTCATCTCGATCCGCAGATGAAGCCGGTGCCGGGCACCGAGTTTCAGATCCCAGCGGATCTCGTGCTGCTCGCCATGGGCTTTCTCCATCCTGTACATGAGGGAATGGTCAAGGACCTCAATGTCGACCTCGACGCTCGCGGCAATGTGAAGGCAAACGAGATCGAGTATCGCACCTCGAGGCCAAAGGTGTTCGCGGCCGGTGACATGCGCCGCGGGCAGTCGCTCGTGGTGTGGGCGATCAGAGAAGGGCGCCAGGCGGCGCACGCCATCGACAAGTTCTTGATGGGAAAGACCGACCTGCCGCGCTAGCAGGCCCATCCAGAGCGCGCGCCTAGCTTGGCGGCCAGGCGAAATCGTCTGCCCTGCCCGACTTGGGCTTGAGCTGCTCGCCCTTGATGAGGACCTTGTAATAAGGCCGTTGCGACAGCGGCAGGCGCGGCTTCGACGAGTTCAGCGAGAAGTCGGTCACCGAGGAAAGCGTGGCGACCGCGGTTAGTCCGTTGCCAAGCTCGCTCGTGATCATTTCAGGCTCGGGAAGTGATGACGCCGGCGCTTGCGGCAGGAGACCCTGTGCCGCTTGCAGGGTCGAGTCCATGGCAGGCCTGACCACGCTGACCTCACCGACCGTGTTCTGCTGCATGGCCGGAGTGGTGTCCGAAGCTGCATCGCCAGAGGCGGCGCCGTCAGCAGATGTGGGAGCGTCCGCCGACTGTGCCGTCGTGTCCGACTGATCTGGCGCAGGCGCGGCAGACTCGGCGGGTTGGTCCGCGTCGGCGCGCTTCGTGGGCGCGACCTCGCGTCCCATCATCTTGGCTTGCTCCTCCTCGCTGCCTGCGAGCGGTATATTGCGCTCGAGCTTGGCGAGACTCAGATCGCGACGCATCTCCTTCTCGACGAAATGCGCGAGCTTGAGGGAGCCGCGCTCGGTGAAATGCACGCCGTCATCAGACCTGAGCCGCTTCACCTGGCCCGACATGTCAGGACCGTAGGCGCTGAAGCGCCCCGATTCGTCGGTGAAGCCATTCCACGTGTCGATATATTTGGCGCTGTTGATGAAAGCCTTCTCGCGGAACACCTCATTCATCATTTCGGCGTCGGCGCTTTGATCTGGACTCCGCATGACCGGCAGACCGACCCAGTACACCGCGATATTGGCTGCCCGCAGCTTCTTGATGATGGCCTCGACCCGCTCGCCATAGGCCTGCCGCCACGGCTCGCTGCCCACCTTCAGCCAATCCTTGCCGGTCTTGATCGCCTGGTCGTCGTTCGCGCCGAACATCATGACGGCAATCTGGAAGCTGTCGTTCTTGAGGATGTCGATGACCTGCGACTCCCAACTATTGGAGTCGCTGCGCACGAGGCCGCCCGTGGCTTTGGAGCGATTGATGAACTCGAGATTCTTATCCTCCTGGAAGGCGCGATAGAGGCCCTGCCACAAACCGTCGCCGAGTGAATCGCCGATCACCAGGATGCGATAGCGGTCGCCGGTGGGAAATGGGTTGATATAGCTGTGCTGCACCGGTGGGGTGCTTCCTTGCTGGGCGGAAGCCGGCAACGCAGCAAGACAATTGAGCACCAATGCGAATAGGGCGGCTACAGAGACCAGCGAAGTGCCATGCCAACGCGGCGGCGCCAATCTTGAGTCAGGGCAACGCGGGCTACGAAACATGGTCATGCGGAGTCCTTTGTCCACCCTCAGCTAGTTCTCAGGGACCCTGGTAGGCCCTTCCGATGCGGGCGCCAAGGCCCCCGTGTTGTCCTGCCCGACATTTGCCGGCTGCTCCTCGGCGGTTGGTTTGGGCGCGACATTTGCTGGCGGCGGCTCCTTCTGCAAGGCCTTGAGGAGAGTGAGGCTGGGGAAGCCGTCGACCCCAAGGCCCTTGGAGCGCTGATAGGTTTTGACCGCCTCGAGCGTCGCCGGACCGATGACGCCGTCCGGCTCGCCAGTCAGCAGCCCGTGCGCGATGAGAAGCCGCTGAAATTCCGTGCGCTGTTCGAGCGAAAGGTGGGTCTCGTCAGTCGGCCATGGGTGCACGAAGGGGCCGCCGCCGCGGAGCCGGTCGGAGAGATGGCCTACGGCGAGGGCGTAGGATTTCGCCACGTTGTAATGCAGGATCGCGCGGAAATTGTTGAGCACGAGGAAAGACGGACCGCGCGCGCCTTCAGGGGCAAACAGGCTCGCTTTGTCGGAGGGACGAGCATAGGCCTGGCCATTCACCCGCACGATTCCAATTCGCTGCCAATCGCTGAGCGGCTTAAGCGTGCTCTCGCTTACCCGTTTCGGATCGAAGCCTTTGGGCACAGCAACCTCGTAGCCCCACGCCTGCCCGGTTTGCCAACCTGACTTTTTGAGATAGCTCGCGGTCGAGGCGAGCGCGTCGGGGATGTTGCCCCAGATGTCGCGCTTGCCATCGCCGTCCTGGTCGACCGCAAAGGATGAATAGGTGGTGGGGATGAATTGGGTATGGCCCATGGCGCCAGCCCAAGAGCCGTTCATCGCGTCGAGCGAAACGTCGCCATGCTGCAGGATCCGGAGCGCGGAGATAAGCTGCGGCTTGGCAAATTTTGCCTTGGTGCCGGTGCAAATCAGAGTCGCCAGCGAGCGGATCACATTCTTGTCGCCCGGCTGCGTGCCGTAATTCGACTCCACTCCCCAGATCGCGACGATCACGTGCCGGTCCACACCGTAGCGCGTCTCGAGTGAGCCGAGCAGAGCCTGATACTCGGCGAGCTTGGCCTTGCCGGTCTCGACGCGCTTGTCCGAAACGAGCCGGTCCAGGTACTCGCCGATCGGCTTCACATATTCGGGCTGGTAATTGGCCTGTTCGACCACTTCAGGATCGGACGTAAAGCCCTGCAAGGCGCGGTCGAAAATCTCCCGCTTGACTCCGGCGGCTTTGGCAGCGGGCCACAGCGCTTCGACGCACGCCTGGTCACGACCGGCGAAGGACTGCGCCGGAAGCGCCAGGAGCGCCAGCACAGCAAAACCTGTCTTTAACATCAAAGGTTTAGCGTTCGGGATGATTCGCATGATCGAAATCTAGCAATCACGTCCGGCAAAACCTAGGCGACCAAATAGCGACCTTTCGGCCCTGGGCTGCTACTGAGCGGCAGCTCTTGCCTCGTTGAGGATGGCATCAATCAGCACACTGCTTGGATAGCAGGTCAGCGGCAGGCCTCGCTTCTGCTCCTCAGTTCCGATCGTCCGTCTGGTTTTGAAGCCGGCAAGTCCATCGACCTTCCCCACGTCATAGCCTTTGCCGACCAGGACCTCCTGGAAGCGCTGGATGCGGTCGCGGGGAAAGCGCTCGACCGGTTGCCACGTGCCGACGAACGCAGCTGGCGCATTAGCGGCGATCATGTCCGCCACATGGCCCACGAAAATCGCGTAGACGTCGGAGTTGTTATAGAGCTTCAGCACTGAGAAATTGTTGGTCGCAAGGAAGGCCGGACCTTTCAATCCCGCCGGCAGAACGATGAAGGCCTGATCCTGAAGCTTGTCCTCGGGGAAGGGGCGATCCTTCACGCGCGCGACGCCGAGCTTGACCCACTCCGCAACGGGGCGCGCTTTGTCGGGGCCCTGCTCCGTGCAATCGAATTTCTGCGGCAGTCTGACCTCGTAACCCCAGGTTTGATTGCCGTCCCAGCCTTGGCTGTGCAACGAGTTGCCCGTCGAGGCGAGCGCATCGGAGATGGTGTTCCAGATGTCGCGTTTGCCGTCGCCGTCGAAATCTACGGCGTAATTATCGAAGTCTGAGGGCAGGAACTGGGTGTAGCCCATGGCGCCGGCCCATGAGCTCCTCATGTCGGCGCGCGTCGCGTGGCCTTCTTGCAGGATCTTCAAAGCGATGATGAGCTGCTTCCTGAACTCATCTTGGCGCAGGCCCATGAAGGCTTGCGTGGCGATCGCGGACAACGCGTCGAACGGCATATCGACACTGCCGAACCCCGTCTCCCGGCCCCAGATGGCGACGATGATGCTCGCCGGCACATTGTATTTCTTCTGGATCGCCGCGAGCTGTGGGCCGAGTTGGTTCATTTTGCTCCGGCCAGTCGCGGCCAGCATGTTGAGGGTGGAGTCCTTGAAATAGCCTGCAGGGGGCTCGAATTCGGGCTGCCGGCTCGGCTTCATCTGGTCAGCAAGCACCTTCGGGAGCGGCGGACCGTCCGGCGTGGCGGGGTCCGGAAAGACGAGATGGGGCAGCGACCAGTTGAGCTTCAACCCTTTGATATTGGTGTCGAAGGTGGCGCGCTTCACGCCGGCAGCTTCGGCATCGGGCCATAGAGCTTCGAGCCAGGCTGCGAAGCTCTTGTCGACTGCCCGCTTATAAGCGGCAACGTCGTCCTCGGCAGCGCAGGCCTCGCCCGGGAGAGCTGCGGCCATAGCAAGCATGACGGCAAAACGGATGATCTTGAGCCTGCGTGTCAGCACAAGCGTTCAGCGTCCTCGAGAGGTTCAAGCGATTCTGTTGCTAATTTGCGCGGCGCTCAAGGCGCTGCAAAGGCAAAAAGCGTGGCGCCGCACAGGGCGATGTTAAATTTTTGACCGCCCGATGACGCCAGGCTTGGAATTCGGCGCTTGCCATCGGAAACAGCTTGAGGGAGTTCTAACGCCCGGCGTGGATCTGAAAAACCTCAACGAGGGCTCAAAAATGGCTGCTCGCGTGCGTAAGGCCGTGTTTCCCGTGGCGGGGCTCGGCACCCGCTTCCTGCCCGCGACCAAGGCGATGCCGAAGGAAATGTTGACGGTGGTTGACCGTCCGCTGATCCAACACGTGGTCGACGAGGCGCGTGAGGCCGGCATCGAACATTTCATCTTCGTCACCGGGCGCAACAAGGGCGTCATCGAGGATCATTTCGACCGGCAGTTCGAGCTCGAGGAAGTTCTCGCCGCGCGCGGCAAGACGAGCGAGCTTGAACGCCTGAATGACCATCTACCGGGGCCCGGCACTACGAGCTTCACGCGCCAGCAAGAGCCGCTCGGGCTAGGTCATGCGGTGTGGTGTGCGCGCGAGCTCGTTGGCAGCGAGCCGTTCGCGCTGCTCCTCCCCGACGTGCTGGTGCAGACGCCAGGCAAGGGCTGTCTCGCCCAAATGCTCGAAGTTTATGCAAAATACGGGGGCAATATCATTGCGGTTGATCCGGTGCCAGAGGACCAAGTGAAGAATTACGGCGTGGTGTCGATCGGCGAAGGTGACGGACGCGTGTTTCCGGTAAACGGCATGGTGGAGAAGCCGAAGCCAGGCACGGAACCCTCTAATCTCACCATCCTCGGCCGATATATCCTGCAGCCGGAGATCTTCGACCTCCTCTCAGGCCAGGAGCGTGGCGCTGGCGGCGAGATCCAGATTACCGATGCCATGCTCGCGCTCCTCAAGGTGCAGCCCTTTTACGCGCTGAAATACGAAGGCAAGACCTTCGACTGTGGTTCGAAGGTCGGCTTTTTGACCGCCAATGTGGCTTACGCGCTCACCCGCCCAGATATCGCCGAAGCCTTTGCCAACGAAGTCAAGAAACTCGTTTGATTCTTGACCAAAGTCTTGGCCCTCACGATGCCCAAATCCGTGCTAGAATCGGCAGCGTCAGACGGGGGAAAACACGATCATGCCGGTCGGCTTGAAGCGCGGTCTTTCACTGCTGGATGACGGCAGCGAAGCAATTGCCTCAGCCACCAGAACCCTGCAATTCGAGGCCGAAGGCTTAAGCGCGCTGAAGGCGGCGCTAGCCAACTCGTTGGGCGAGAGCTTCGCCCGAGCAATTGCCATGATGCGCGCTTGCCACGGCCGCGTCATCGTCACCGGCATGGGCAAGAGCGGTCATGTCGGTTTGAAGGTAGCCGCCACGCTATCCTCTACCGGCACTCCTGCTTTTTTTGTCCATCCGAGCGAAGCGAGCCACGGCGACCTCGGCATGATCACCAGGCGGGACGTGATCCTTGCCTTCTCCTGGTCTGGAGAGACGGTCGAGCTCGGCAACGTCGTCTCCTATTCGCGCCGCTTCGCCGTGCCGCTGATCGCGGTGACCTCCAACGCCGACAGCACCCTCGGCACAAGCGCAGACCTCGTGGTTGCGCTGCCGCAGACCAAAGAAGCCTGCCCGCACGGGCTCGCGCCGACTACCTCGACCGTCATGCAGCTCGCGCTCGGCGACTGCCTCGCCATCGCGCTGCTCGAGAGCAAGGGTTTCACTGCGCGCGACTTCAAGGCGCTGCATCCCGGCGGGCAGCTTGGCGCGCGGCTGAAATTCGTCGGCGACCTGATGCACAAAGGCGACCGGCTCCCGCTCGTCAACGCCGAGCTCGGCATGGCCGAAGCGATCGTGGTGATGACCGAGAAGGCCTTCGGCTGCCTCGGCGTGGTGGACGGCCATGGCCTACTTAGGGGCATCATCACCGATGGCGATCTCCGCCGCCATATGGGCGACGGACTGCTCGCCCGGCGCACCGGGGACATCATGACGCCAGGCCCCAAGACCGTGCAGCCCGACCTGCTCGCAAGTGCGGCGCTCGAGCTGATCAACGCCTCATCCATCACCGCGCTGTTCGTGGTTGAGGAAGACGGCCGTCCGGTCGGCATCATCCACATCCACGACCTGCTGCGCGCCGGTGTTGCCTGACTAAGCGACCGCCCGCTCCGCGGGCTGGCGTCTCACGCGCGAGAAGGAGCGTCCGGCATTGGGCATCGTGCCGCGCTCGCCCTCGGCCTGCGAGAGCGCACGCGTGATGGCGGCGTAGTGATAGTGCGTCGCCACTTTGAGCGCGTATACGAACAAGATATGGGGCTCGCGCCAACGCGCGCGTAGCACGCGAGCAAGTTGCTGCCGGTATCGCGACCGGAGCGCCCCATCCTTCACGAGCGACAAGAGGCGCGATGCCAGGACGCCGAACTTGACATAGTTGAAAAAGCATCGCTTGGCCCAGGCCCAGCGATATTCGGTCCAATAAGGCAGTTGATGCAGGGTGAATTTGAAATTCCCCTCGATGAACTGCGCATCGAGGCGCCGGAAGTAGGCATCGGCCTTATAGCAAGTCTGCATCACTCGCACGAATCCGTCGCACAATTGTTCCCGCGACATACCGAGGGGAATGACGTTCGTGCCATATTTGTCGCTCGCCTCCTCGTCGTTCAACCGCCCCACCTGTTTGAGACGATCGTAGAGAGGCGTCGTGGGTATCGCGTGCAGCATGCCGATGAGCGCAGCCGAGATGCGTGCCTCGTCGAGGAATTTGGGCATCGACTCGAAGATCGAAGGATCGTCGTGATCAAAGCCGACGATCATGCCGCACCAGACGTCAATTCCGTGGCCTTGCACTCGGTGCACGCGTTCCAGAAGCGTTCCGGTGTTCGGACGCACATTCTGGTGCTTCTTGGTCTCGCGCAGCGAGTCCTCATTCGGCGTCTCTATCCCGATGAAGACGTTCTGGAAATTAGCCAGACCCATCAACTCCATGAGCTCTTCGTCCTCGGCCAGGTCGAGCGAGGCCTCGGTGAAGAGGGTCAGCGGATAAGCGCGCTCTTGCTGCCAGCTGACGATGTCGCGGAGCACGGGCTTGATCGCCTTCTTGTTGCCGATCAGATTGTCATCGACGACGAAGACGATTCCGAGCCCAGCCTTACGGAACGCCTCAAGCTCGGCCAACACCTGCTCGCTCGTTTTGAGGCGCGGCCGCCGGCCAAACGTCACGATGATATCGCAGAACTCGCACGTGAACGGACAGCCGCGCGAGATCTGCAAGCTTCCGAACATGTAGCGATCGGTTTTGAGCAGATCAACGCGCGGCAGAGGCAACCGAGCCATCTCGGTTTTATCCTCCTGCTCGTAGCGGGTCTTGTGGCAGCCCTGCTCCCACTCCCACAAAAACTGCGGCCAAGTCTCATCCGCTTCGCCAACGAAGATGACGTCGGCAAGGCCTTCGAGGACTTCCGGCTCGACAGTCGCCATGGGTCCGCCAACGACGACCATGACACCCCGCGCCTTAACCTCCTCGAGAATCTCAATCAGCCGACGCCCCTGAATGCTCATGCCGGTCAGGCACACAAGATCCGCCCGGCCGAGACGGTCGAAGTCGATGTCCTCGACATTCTCATCGATGAGCGTCACCTCGTGATGTTCGGGGACAAGGGCAGCGAGCAGAGCGAGGCAGGCCACGGGCAAGTTGGCGCGCTTCCCGAATAGCGGCATGCAATGCTCCAATCCCCAGAAGGAGATGTCGAAGCGGGGATTGATGATGACGATATCGGCCATTGATCCTTCGGAGTGATGCGGCAAGAAAAGGATACTGATAGCGTGGCCGTCCCCTGTCGAGACGGAATGTTGTAGGTAAATAACCGTTCAGAACTCCTGGGGTTCGCCTTTCTGCCGGGGTTAGAAACGCAAAATCGATCATCGAGGCCCAGGACGCTGGTGACCACGCACTCGGTCGACGTTCTCGTCATTGGCGGAGGAATCCATGGCGCGGCAGTGGCGCGCGATGCTGCCGGGCGCGGGCTCAAAGTCATGCTCGCGGAGAAGGGCGACTACGCCTCCGCGACATCATCTGCTTCCTCCAAGCTGATCCATGGCGGACTGCGTTACCTCGAGCATTTCGAGCTGCGGCTGGTGCGCGAATCGCTCATCGAGCGCGCACAACTGCTCAGCACTGCGCCCTATCTCGTGGCGCCGATCCGGTTCCTGCTGCCGATCTATGGCTGGCAAAGGCGCCAAGCGATCAAGCTCAGGGCAGGTCTTGCCATCTATGACGTCCTATCGTTCGGCGACGGGTTGCCGGCAAGCGGGCGGCTCGACGATGATGCAATCGCTCAGCTCCCGCAGTTGCGCCAGACCGACCTCACCTCGGTTTTGCAGTACTACGACTGCAAGACCGACGATGCGCGCCTCACTCTCGCCGTGCTTCTCGATGCGCGAACGCAAGGCGCCGATATCTTGAACCGGCGTGCGGTGATCGCCATCGCGCCGCTTGCCGATGGATATGCAATCGAGCTCGACGAGCGCGGTAGTAAGCGCCGCGTCGAGGCGCGCTTCGTCGTCAATGCGAGCGGACCATGGGTCGGAAATGTCGATGGGTTGACCACTGCCTCGCCCCCGGCCCATCCCTTGAGGCTCGTGCGCGGAAGTCACATCGCCCTCGGTATGCCTCAGCCCCCGCAGACTGACGCCTATACGCTGCAAGACGAGGAAGAGCGCGTCATCTTCGTCATTCCCTGGCTTGGTGCCCGTTTCCTGATCGTCGGCACGACCGATGTGCCGCATCAGGGCGATCCGGGTGATGCCAAATGCTCGGCCGAAGAAAAGGCGTATCTGCTCGATGCGTATAACCGCTATTTCGCCGACCCGCGCGGGCCGGCCACCGAGGTCGATATCGTCTACAGCTGGTCGGGGGTGCGGGCGCTCCACGATGATACGGGAGAAAGGCCGAGCCGCATCAGCCGAAGTCCCGTTCTTGCTTCTGTCGCAAATGGTGCGGGCGGTTTCGTCACTATCTATGGCGGCAAGCTCACCACGCATAGGCTTTTGGCCGAGCAAGTCATAGGCGCTCTGCATGGGCTTGGCGCAAAAATGGGCGGCCCCTGGACCAGAGGCGTGCCGCTTCACGGCGGCAGCTTTACTCCGCCCGAGCTTCTCTCGCGCGCAGATGAGGGGCCACAAGCCATTCCGCTTGCGACGCGCCGCCGGTGGGCCTTTACCTACGGCGATCAGATCGAGACGCTGTACCAGCGCGTCGCAGCAGATCCCGCGACCTCCAACCAGATTGCGCCCGGTGTAACTAGATCGGAGCTCGAGCATTCAGTCGAGGCGGAGGACGCTATGACCGCCGAGGACTTCCTGCTTCGCCGCACCAAACTTCATCTGTTGCTCGACGAGAGGGGACGAGAGGCGGTGACCCGCTGGTTCGCGAGAGCCGTTTAAGAAGGAACGACCATGGCTACATACACAGTCCGCAAGGGCAGGCGCTATCGAGCAACCATCGCCCTCGGGCTGCTGCAAAGCGTCGCCAGCAACGACATGATCGCCGACAGATTCCGCGAGGCTGGTTTCGCCGATGTCGAGGTGAAGGGCTCGGGGCGCACGCGCAGCGGCCACGCGCTATGGCCGCACGATGATGCGAGCGCCGATATCCCCGACGAGATCACCTCGGTTGAGGAAATCGAAGCTTGAGGCGGTTAGGCGGCGGCTACTCTGCCCGCCGCAACGACCTTGAGCAGAGTGCCGTCGGCACCGACCACTTTGATTCGGGCGCCTTTGGGCAATTCGGGCCCTTCCACCCGCCAGATCGTATCGCCGGTCTTGATCGAGCCGCGCCCATTCACGATGGGATCGACGAGATCGAAGGACTGGCCGATCAGCTGCACCGCGCGCTCGTTCAGAAGCGGCCGCTCGCTTTCGAGCGGGTGCTTGCGGAGATATTTTGCCGCAATCAGCACGGCGGCAAGCGACAAGGCGCAGAACCAGATGAGCTGCCACTGCCATGCGACATCGTAGCGAAAGGCGATGATGCCGGTGACCGCAGCGGCAAAACCGAACCACATGAAGAAGATGCCTGGCGCGGTGAGCTCGAGCACGAACAAGATAGCCGCGAGGATCATCCAGTTCCATGCGCCGAGTGCCATGATCGTTTCCATGGGAAGTCCTCGCGTCCGCTAGACCGAGGGCACTGAGCCGCCGGCCCGTGGCCGCGCCGCGACCTGCGGCTTGGCTGGAGCGGATTCAGGAGGAGAGGCCGAGTTTCCGCCGCCGCTATTGCCGAATGCCTCGCGCGCGATCTCCGACACGCCGGCAATCGCGCCGATGACCGATGAGGCTTCGAGCGGCAGGATCAGCACCTTCTGGTTCTTGGCCTCGGCGAGCGCTTTCAGCGCGCCGACATAGTTGTTGGCGACGAAATAGTTGATGGCCTGCACGCTGCCTTTGCCGATGGCTTCGCTCACCACGGTGGTGGCCTTGGCCTCTGCCTCTGCCGAACGCTCGCGCGCTTCGGCGTCACGGTAGGCGGCCTCGCGGCGTCCTTCGGCGGCCAAGATCTGCGCCTGCTTCTGTCCTTCGGCACTCAGGATCGCCGACTGCCGTTCGCCCTCCGCCACGAGGATGGCGGCGCGCTTGTCGCGCTCGGCTTTCATCTGCCGCGCCATGGAGTCGACCAGGTCGCGTGGCGGCTCGATATCCTTGATCTCGATGCGGGTGACCTTGACGCCCCAGTTGTGGGTCGCGTCGTCAACGACCTTGAGCAAGCGATGATTGATCTCGTCGCGCTCAGATAGGAGCTTGTCGAGATCCATCGATCCCATCACCGTGCGGATGTTGGTCATGGTGAGATTGAGGATTGCTAGCTCGAGATTGCTGACCTCATAGCTCGCCTGCGCTGCGTCGAGGACCTGGAAGAAGGCAATGCCGTCGACTCTGACCATCGCGTTGTCGCGGGTGATGACCTCCTGGCTCGGCACCTCGATCACTTGCTCCATCATGTTGAGCTTGCGCCCGATGCGGTCGATGAACGGGATGATGAGGGTGAGCCCAGGCCGGAGCGTGCGCGTATATCGGCCGAAGCGCTCGACCGTGTAATTGTAGCCCTGTGGTACGATCTTTACGCCGGCGACGACGATGAAGATGAAAAGGACAAGCAGGAAAACGACGAAGACATTGAAGCCGAGCATCGCACCCTCCCAAGTGACGTTGTGGCTATGGGTACTTGTTTCGAGCTTAGTTCGCCAACCGTCCTCGCGGCTGATAAATGGGTGGAGCAGGCACCGAATTTAAGTACCGCGCCGTTCGATGACTGCGTCTAGTGCGGGAGAAGCTTAACGATGTCGGCTGCCGCGGCGGCAGCGGCAGCATCGGCGGCTGCACCCCATTTTTTGTCGAGCGACCCTTTCTTAACGTCCTTGGTCTGGCGAGTGACGCCAAGCTGATTGCCATTCGGATCGAAGACGACCCAGACGATCGTCACGGTTTCCCTGCTGCCTTTCACGGAACTCACCCGCACAGTTCCCTGGATGTCGTAAATATTTGCTTCGAAGGCGGTGGCCTGCTTCACCCCCATGCCGGAGAGGCGCTTTGCGAGCGCTGTGGCGAGCGCCTGCTGGCCGTCGCCTGGCGCACCAGCAACGGAGACATAGGCTGAAGGTCCCCCGGTTTGAGCCTGTGTGCCGCCCTCCGCGGCGTAGGGTGGAGTCGCCACGAGCAACGCGCAGAGCCAAAACAAGATGGCAGCCAAGGCGATGCGCATGGTCTCAGCACTTCTTCTTGGCTCGCCTCAGCTCGGCAAGCTTGCGATCGATGGCGGCCGCCCATTCTCCCGTCGCGATGGCGACATTCCTGCCATAAGTGCCAGCGACGAGATTGAGCGCGGCGAGCGCAGGCGCAACGGATTGAATGCCGGCGAACAGCCTCTGGTCGTTCTCGGCCTTCTCTTTTTCCAGCGCTGCGATCTGCTTGTCGATGCGCGCGCAGCTCGGCTTTACCGCATTGATGTCGCGCATGGACATGGGAGTGGCGCAGCTTGCAAGCACAGCCGATAACAGCAACAACGCCCCCGTCCGCATTTCCCCCTCCACGAACGGACTTTTATACCCAGACCTGAAGCTCCCGTTCGATCACGTGAACCAGCACTTGGATCCCTTCGTTGCTGTCATTGAGGCAAGGAATGTAGCTGAACTTTTCGCCGCCATGCTTGAGGAAGATGTCCTTGTTATCCTGCGCAATCTCCTCAAGCGTCTCAATGCAATCGGCGGCAAAGCCTGGGCAGACGATGGCAATCCGCTTGACTCCGTCTCGTGCCAACGCTTCGACCGTCTTGTCAGTATAAGGCTTGATCCACTCTGCCCGGCCAAAGCGCGACTGGAAGGTGAGCTTGAGCTTGGCACCGAGAGGTCCGAGCGCGTTGCGCAAAGCCTCGATCGTGCGCAGGCACTGCTGCTGATAAGGGTCGCCCTGGTCCACATAATCCTGCGGCAGTCCATGAAATGATGCGAGGATGACTTCCGGCTCGAAATCGAGGTTGCGAAGATGCGCCCTCATCGATTCAGCCACCGCGTCGATATAGACCGGGTCGTCGGGATAAGGCGGGACGGTGCGGAGTGCAGGCTGTGCGCGCATCGTCTTTAGTGCGTCGAACACCTTGTCGTTCGCGGTCGCAGTGGTCGGCGCAGCATATTGGGGATAGAGCGGGAAGGCGAGCAGCCGGTCGCAGCCTTGTGCCGCAAGCCTCTCGATGCGCGAGGCGATGGTTGGGTTGCCATAACGCATGGCCCAGTCGACGATGATGCCCTCATAGGAGGAGAGCGCAGATGCAACCTTTTCGGCCTGGCTTCGCGTGACGGTGAAGAGCGGAGATTCGTCGAGCTCCTCGTTCCAGATCGAGCGGTATTTCGCCCCGCTCGCGAATGGCCGCTTCACCAGCACGACGCAATGCAAAATGAGCCACCACAGCACGCGATTTACCTCGATCACCCGCCGGTCGGACAAAAACTCCTTGAGGTAACGCCGCATCGCCCAATAGTGGGTTCCATCGGGAGTGCCGAGATTGATGAGCAGGACGCCGATCTTTCCGGCACCGGCTCCCGCACGCGCGGTCTCGGACCTGGATTTAGAGGCAGCCGTTTTCTTGCGCGCGGTATCGTCCATGGCAACCGCGCTTAGATAGAGCATCGCCCCCTCCCCGCCTAGGCTTGCACAGCGGTCCTTTTCAGCCGTGAGGCTAGCCGCTCGGCATCGCTCAGAATTGCTGCATGGTCGAAGGCGAGGGCATGCCTTCGCCAATCGTCGATCCATGCGGCCCCTGCGGCATCAGAGCCCGCGCGTGGAGCAACGGCGCGCGGCAACAAGGCGAGATAGGCAATGCTGACCGTGTGGCCGCGCGGGTCGCGCTTCGGATCGGAATAGACACCGACTAGACTGAGTTCGCTGACCTCGACGCCCACCTCCTCATCAACCTCACGCCGGCATGCTGCCTCTACCGTCTCGCCGATGTCGACGAATCCGCCGGGAAGCGCGTAGGAGCCTTTGAACGGCTCGTTCTTGCGCTTGATGAGGAGCACCCGGCCCTCATTGTCGAAAATCACGCAATCGGTAGTGAGCGCCGGCGTCTTCGGGATTGCCAAGACCAACCTCCATTGCCCGTCGCAACCGACTGTACGCTCCAAACAGCGATGTCACGGCTTCAGAGCCGCCCGACTTGGCCTAACCCTGCGGCTGCCTGACGATTCGGATATACGGTCGCGGCGCCTTCCATCCTTCCGGATAGATCTTCTTCGCCTCTTCGTCCGAAACCGATCCCGCGATGATCACGTCGTCGCCCTGTTTCCAGTTGACTGGCGTGGCGACGCGATGCTTCGCGGTGAGCTGCATCGAATCGATCACGCGGAGAACCTCATCGAAATTGCGCCCGGTGGTCATGGGATAGACCAGGATCAGCTTGATCTTCTTATCCGGGCCAATGACGAAGACGTTACGAACCGTCTGATTGTCGGCTGGCGTCCGCCCCTCGGACGTACCTGAGGTGCTGGCCGGAAGCATGCCATAGGCCTTCGAGATCTTGAGGTCGGGATCGCCGATCATCGGATAATTGGGCGCGAACCCTTGCGTCTCCTTGATGTCCTCCGCCCATTTGGCGTGGCGATCCACGGGATCGACGCTGAGGCCGATGATCTTCACTCCGCGCTTGTCGAACTCGGGCTTGATCTTCGCCATATAGCCAAGCTCGGTGGTGCAGATCGGAGTAAAATCCTTGGGATGTGAAAACAGCACGGCCCAGGAATTGCCGAGCCAATCATGAAAGCGGATTCGCCCTTCGGTGGTATCGGCTTCGAAATCCGGGGCGGTGTCGCCGAGTTGGAGTGCCATCTCACCCCTCCTTTCTTCTCG
>JBKOWI010000096.1:0-2241 GCA_046724315.1 Pseudomonadota bacterium
GGTCAAAGTCTCACATTTGATACCCACGAGCTAGGGGCTGGAGTCGACCCAACTCGGTCATTCAGGGTCCGCCCTTGGAACGGCTCTTCATACCCCTTTGCCGACCTTTGCGGGGGTAGGACGGCGTCACCTTTGCTGAACTGACCTTCTTACGGAAGGACTTGCCGCGCATCCTCTCCGAGAGCCTTCATCGCGCGGACATAGGGAATTGCGCCGTAGCTGACGCGCGCGACACCAAGCTCGGACAAGCGCCTCGTCGATGGCACGCCTTCCATGACCATCACATTGACGGGGAGCGCAACACCATCGCAGATGTGGCCGATCAACGCATCGTCCCGCAAGCCCGGAATGAAGAAGCCGGACGCTCCTGCGGCGGCATAGGCTTTCGCGCGGTCCAGAGCGTCGTTAATAGAGTTTGCCGGGTCGCGTTGTTGATCCAGAAACAGATCTGTCCGCGCATTGATAAAGAGGTCGACGGCCTCCGCTCTCGCAGCTTCACGAATGGCTGCGATCCGGCGGGCATGCTGGTCGATTGGATAGAGCCCGGCGCCCTGAACGACGCGGTCTTCGAAATTGATCCCGATGATTCCGAGTTCAAGGAGGCGGGTCACATTTTCGGCCAGCGCACCATTGTCGTCGCTGTAGCCCCCTTCGAAGTCGACGGACACAGGTGCATCGATCGTGCTTACGATGCGCGCAATGATCTGCTCGACGACTGTGATGGGAATGGATTCGCCGTCCCTGTAACCTTGCGCCTCCGCGACAGCCCAGCTGCTCGTCGCAATGGCCTTTGCGCCCGCGTCCAGGATCGATTTCGCGGTGCCGGCGTCCCACGCATTGTACAGCAGCAGCGGTGCGCCTTTGACGTGGAGCTCGGAAAATCGGGCGGCCTTTTCGACTTGGTTCATTTCACCATCCGTTTGTTGCGGCAACGGGCGATAAAGCCGCTCCGGCCGCGACTGCATCAACTCTGCTTCAGGGATTCATGCCGCTTCTGGAATACGTCGCGTCGCAAACTGCTCCAAAGCGACCCCCTCGTGAGTGAGCAGCCAGCGCTTCCGGCTGATGCCGCCGCCATATCCGGTAAGACTTCCATCAGCGCCGATGACCCGGTGGCACGGAACCACAATGGCAACCGGGTTAGCGCCATTGGCCGAGCCAACCGCACGGACGGATTTCGGGCGGCCCAACTGTCGCGCCAACGCCCCATAACTCAGCGTTGTGCCGGCTTCGATCGTTCTTAGTGCCGCCCAAACCTCGCGCTGGAAAGAGGTGCCTCCGGTTGTGACGGGAATAGAATTGACCGCGCAGAGATCGCCCGAGAAATAGTCGCTGATCGCCCGCCGAATGGTCGTGGGTGCGGCGCGGTCCTCTACAGCGAAGTCATTTCCTTCCGCGCCATAATGCAACCGGAGAAGACGCCGCATACGCGACTCGAAGTCATGAAAGTCCAGAGCGCGAACATGTCCTTCGCGATCATGGATGAGAAGCAATGTTCCGATCGTGCTCTCGAGACGATCTGCGTACAGGATCTGCCGCGTTCCTAAGCTGGCCATCGACATTGTCCTTGAGGTTGATGCGTTTGTTCGAGCATCTACGATTTAAAGATGCTGGGCCGCATACACTCTCCACGGCCGCCAAGCTTCAGCCCTTGCGGCCGCCGGTGAGTTGGGCATCGGCGCACTACCGGTTACGCCGGTGCAACCACAAAGCCGGCGCGTGGAAAATGCACGCAAACCTCGCCGATCTCGCGATCACTGCGTCGGATCACGATCTCATGGACGTCCGAGGCGACCAATTCACCGACAACCGGATCGCGTCCAGTATCGTCCGGCGTGACGGTAACGGTCTGGCCAGGTTTTCGACCGTTGGGATCCTGGGAATCGACCGTCGCCGTGGCGATCGATGTGGCATCCCTTGCGACATCAAGCGCTTGTTGCGCGCTCATCTGGCTTCGGCCGCCATGGCCGATAGCCGCAATGCGCTCAGCCCAGGTCTGGAGCCTCGGAAAGCCGTCGAGCGGCGGCGCCGCCGGCCCGAAATTCTGCCGCAAGTACCAAGCCGGATGATAGGCGGCGAGATCGGCGAGGCCAGCGGCGGGGCCTTGCAAGAATGGGCGCCCGTCAGCCAGCGTCTGATCCAGCCAAGCGAAATGCGCGCGCAGCTGATCAAGATGGTTGGGCACCGCCGCCATCATTACGACGGGATCGATATTTCGGCCGGAGAACTTGACCCGGTCTT
>JBKOWI010000067.1:0-36743 GCA_046724315.1 Pseudomonadota bacterium
CATGCCTGCACGATTCCGGCCGACATTATCAACAACATCGTCGAGACATTCGACGAGCCGGACGACAGATTTGAAAGCGAATTCACCAAGGTCACCAATGGCAAATTGCGAGTCACGCCGGAGCCCGATCCTCAGACCCCGTTACTGCACTCGAACCAGGCTCATATACCGATTTCGACGCTTGCGTCATGGTGGAGAACAAGGAGGCGGTCTTCTATCAAGACTACAAAGCATGGGGCGGTCTCGCCTTTTGGGGCAGTATGTGGTGTTGAAGGCATTCGCCGGGCGCTTTCGCGAGATCAATGCCGCGGTTGCCGTCATCGCCGCCGCCTTCCTGCTCAAGCTGATCTTCGCCTGACTGGGCCTTGTAAGACCCTGTCCCGCTCGCTATGAGGGTCGCAGGCTTAGCCTTTAGCCTAGTGAGCAGCATGGACACCGAAACTCCCAAGGAACCGCCGCGTCACGGCGCCAGCATGCTGAGCGTGTTCATCACCTCGCTTAGCGCCGCCATTGTGGTAGCCGGCGGCTTCGGCATCGTGGTTGAGGCGTTCGTTTTTGCCGCCGCCAACTATTTCGGCCTTAGTCATATCTTCGTCTATGCCGGAAGCGCCGCCAATGCGGCCGCGACGGCATGGCTTGCCGCCTGGACCTTTGCCCGGTCTTGGCATGTAGAGCGACGCCTCAGGGCGGGGCTTGAAGTCGACGAGCCTAAGGTGTCGATCCTCGCCAATTTGCGTGGTTCTTAGCTCGGATGGGCCCTAGCCAGGCGACCAGTCAAGGACGCAATTCTTCGCATGCGGCCTGAAATAAAAGTCCTTATGCTCTACGCAAAGCAACAAGACTGGGGGTAGGTGCAATGTCGATTTGGGGCAAGCTCGCAGGTGCCGCCGCGGGGCTCGCGATCGGGGGACCGATCGGGGCGCTGCTCGGCGGCGTGGCAGGACACTACGTCATCGATCGCGACAAGGAGCAGGACGGGCCTGCCGAGAACCAGGTGGCCTTCACGGTGGGCGTAATCGCACTCGGTGCCAAGATGGCCAAGGCAGACGGCGTCGTCACCATGGACGAGGTCAACGCCTTCAAGGAAGTGTTCAAGGTCCCAGAGGGCGAGATGAAGAACGTCGCCCGGGTGTTCAACCTCGCCAAGCAAGACGTGGCCGGCTACGAAGCTTATGCCGAGCAACTCGCCACCATGTTCAAAGGCAATCGGAAGCTGCTTGAAGACGTGCTCGACGGCTTGTTCCACATCGCCAAGGCAGACGAGCAGCTTCATCCCAAGGAAGAGCAATTCCTCGCCGGTGTCGCCAAGCGTTTCGGCATGACCGATACCGAGTTCGCCTATATCAAGGCGCGCCACGTCATCGCTTCCAAGCGCAATCCTTACGATGTGCTGGGGATCAAGCCCTCCATCAGCAATGAGGAGCTGAAGAGCCAGTACCGCAAGCTCATCGCCGAGAACCATCCCGACAAGCTGATCGCGCGCGGCGTGCCCAAGGAGTTCGTGTCGCTCGCCACCGAGAAGGTCGCCGCCATCAACGAGGCCTACGACCAGATCGCTAAAGAACGCCGGATCTAGCTCTTTGGCGCCCTGACGTTGGATTGAGGTCATTCCCGCGCATGCAGGAATCCAGTAATCACTGGCCCGCATTTTTTTATTGGCGCTGGAGAATACTGGGATTGCGCTGTCAAGCCGGGCAATGACACCGCAAGTGAAATGACCGCAGCACCTGACAGCAAGCTCGCCACGTTATGGTGCCCGTCGCCCAATCGCGACCAGCGCGCCAACGGCCGCGCGCCCGACATGCTCATCCTGCATTACACCGGTATGGAGTCGTCAGACGCCGCGCTCGATTGGCTGACCCGCGAGGAGGCGAAGGTCTCGGCGCACTACCTCATCGACGAGGAAGGGCGGGTCGCGCAGATCGTGGCAGAATCTGAGCGCGCCTGGCATGCCGGGCAGAGCCGCTGGGCGGGAGAGACCGACCTCAATTCCTGCTCGATCGGCATCGAGATCCATAATCCCGGCCACGACTTCGACTATCCCGATTTCGCCGGACCTGAGATGCAGGCGGTCGAGGCCCTTTGCCTCGACATCCTGTGCCGCCACGCCATTCCGCCAGACCGAGTGCTTGCCCACTCGGACATTGCCCCTGGCCGAAAGCGCGACCCCGGCGAGAAGTTCGATTGGCAGAGGCTTGCGCGGGCCGGCATCGGGCTTTGGGTCGAGCCGGCGCCGCTTGGCAACGATCAAGGTCTCGGCCCCGGTGATGAAGGCGAAAGCGTCGCCAAGCTCCAGCGCGCACTTCTCGAATACGGCTATGGGGTGGAAGTCACCTCGACCTATGGCACGGGTCTCGAGAAGGTGGTCGAAGCCTTCCAGCGCCATTTCAGGCCCGCGCGGGTCGATGGGCGCGCAGATTTGTCGAGCCGTGACACGCTGGCGCGCCTGCTCGATGCTCGGCTCGCAAATCAGGCAGGCTGAAGGAAAAGCCGTCAGTTGGTGACGTCGAAATCCACGCCCTCGAATGTATAGCGAGGCTGTTGCGTCCAGATGCCGTCCTCCTGCACCGGGACCTTGTGGATCTTGACGTTGTCGACTTCGAGCTTGCCGGACTTCTGGTTCACCCAGAAATCGATGTCGTAATACTCGTCCTTGCTGCCGGGCTTCCTGAAGTCGGTGCAGACGAAATACTCGCCTTCCTTCTTGAGGTGCCGCACCGGCTGGTGAATCTCGACGAAGTCGAGCGGCAGAGTCTCCCCGGTCTTGTCGTCCTTGATCTCAAGCGCGCCGGTGGCGTCCTTGTGCGTCGCGATGTAGCTGTGGATCGCGCTCATCACCTGCCAAGCGCGGGTCACTTCCATGTCGCCGGGATGTTCCTGCACCGGAAGCCACCACCAGGCGACCGGCATGCGCGTCACCATGTAATAGCTGTCGCCGTCCTGCTTCGGGCCTTTCTGCACCCTGATATCCATCAAGGTGAGTTGATCGCCTCCAGGTTTGAACCAGAAGTCGATGGCGTATTGCTTCTTGGCCTCGTCCTTTTCGTGGAAGATGACATTGGCGAACCAGCCATAGCCTTCCATGCCGCGCACCGCCTTGATTTGCTCGTAGATGAGGTTCAGGTCGGCATCGAGCTTCGGGTCGTGGAACACGAAGGCGTCGTCCTTCGAGCGCTCGGTGATCACCTCTTGCACTCGCTTGTTGACGTCGTCCTCGGTGAATTCTTTGGTAGCCTTTCCTGCTGAGGCCTGCTTCGCAGCGAAGAACTCGCGCGCCTTCTGGAGATTGCCGGAAGGGTCCTTGAGGAAAGCAGCCTTGGAGTCCTCCGACGAAAAGCAGTAAACGCGCCCGTCGCTGTCTTTCCAGTTCACCGAACAATCGGTCTTCGACAACTGCCCTGAGGCAAGACCTTCCGTGCAGAAATTGTCGAACTCGCCTTTGGCCGGGGCGGGCGTCATCGACTGGTTGGCGGGCGATTGGTCGGCAGCCTGCGCCTGAGCTGCGATGCCGAAGCTGAGCGCCACCGCTACCGCCGCCAAACGCGCCAGCGAAGCGAAGAACCGGATAAACAAAATGTGTCGCATAATAGGAATTCCTTGGACGCCTTTTTTTAGCTTCTTGCTTATTCGTTATAGCCTTTTGAGGCATGAAAATATGTAACCCAAGTCACGCACGAAGCCCAGGATGGACGGGACTCCCCGCGTCACGTCGCCTCTCCCCCGCCATAACTTGCCAGCGCCGACCGGTTAGTGACTTCGATCGATCCCCGAGAGGCATGCACCCAGCCCATGCGCTCCCATTCGGCAAGGTAGCGGCTGATCACCTCGCGGACACTACCGAGATCGAGCGCGAGCTGCTGGTGGGTCTTGGCCACCACGCCTTGCGCGTTGGCCTCGGCCAGGAGCCGCCGGGCGAGCCTTAGATCGAGGCTGGCGAAAGCCACCTCGTCGACGAGCGTGATGAGGCTCGACAGCAAGTCTCCGTAATTATCGAGAACGAATTTGCGGAAGCGCGGAGATTCGACCATCAGCCGATGAAACGCCCTTGCCGGCAGCGCGGCGTGCAGCACGTCGGTCTCTGCGGTGCTCTCCGCCGGGAAGGGACTGCCCGCCATCAGGCAGGAGGTAGTGAGCACGCAAGTCTCCCCGGGGCCAACTTGATAGAGCAGGATCTCACGTCCGGACTCCGAAGTCTTGAACACCCGCGTCTGGCCTTCGATGCACATCACGTAAGCCTGGCATTGCTGGCCTTGGCGATAAGCAATGTCGCCCTCACGGAGCCGGTTGAATTGCGTGGCACCGAGCAGCTCCGCACGATGCGGTTCATCGAGCTCCGTCAGATCGGGAAAGGTCACAAGCCAGCGCGAGATCAAATCTGGATTGGGCATTGGCGATACACCATTTCGCACCCACCGCGCCCCGAAGATCGCGACGGCTCGAAAAGCCCAGAAGAGGGGGCCCGGGCACGGCCGGTCCACATAGATATGGTATGGGAACAGGCGCCAAAGAAGCTATCAAAATGCCGTTACGCGCCGGCAACCATCGCCGCGGAAAAGCCCGATAATCAAGGGCTCGGCTGCTTGACGGAACCTCGCCAAAGTCCCTTATTACCCCTGTCAGCAGGCCGGATGGCCGCTTCGCCTCAAGTATTGCGTGTACGGCGGAGAGGAAAGTCCGGGCTCCAAGGAAGCACGGTGCCGGATAACCTCCGGCGGGGGTGACCCCAGGGACAGTGCAACAGAAAGCAAACCGCCTCGCGACATCGGAGACGGCGTTGCGGGGTAAGGGTGAAAGGGTGCGGTAAGAGCGCACCGCGTCTTTGGTAACAGAGACGGCACGGCAAACCCCACCGGGAGCAAGACCGAATAGGGGCGGCGCGGAAGCGGGAGATCGTTTCCAGTCAGCTTTTAGATGAGCCGCCCGGGTTGGTTGCAGGAGGCGCGCCGCAAGGCTCGCCCGAGATGAATGGCCATCGCCGCGCTTCGCGGCGCGGTACAGAACCCGGCTTACAGGCTTGGTGACACGATATGGCCGGTGCGAGGGTGCCCCCTTCGCGCCGGCCTCCAATTTTACGCAAGTTCCTCTTTTTGAAACTCCGCGATACGCCCACGCGTTGAACCGAGCAGAACAGGCAAGCAAAGGAGTATTTGCCATGCTTGGTTGGGCTTTAACGTTCTTGGTGATCGCTCTGATTGCGGCTGCTCTCGGCTTCGGCGGAATTGCCGGCGCCGCGGCTGGCATCGCTCAGATCATCTTCTATGTATTCCTCGTGCTGCTGTTGATATCCCTGATCATGCACTTCGCTAGGGGTACCGCGCCGTAGCCGTACGAGGGCTGGAACAAATAAATACCGGCGCTTTGTAGCATCGGCCTTTATCTTTCGAGCGGACATTTCAAATGCGGCTGCGCTCTAGAGTCCTCGATGGAATGACTGCTCAGCTGATCAGGCAAGGTCGATGCGATCAGCGTTCATCACCTTCGTCCAGGCAGCCACGAGTCCCTTTGCGAACTTCTCCTTCGAGTCCGCGCAGGCATAGACCTCCGCGAAGCGCGGAGCTGCGAGTGCGAACCGAAGATGAGGTCGACCCGGGTGCCGGTCCACTTGACCGCATTCGTCTTGCGGTCGCGCCCCTCGTACACGCCTTCAGAGGCGGCCACCGCCTGCCAGTACGTGCTCATGTCGAGCAGGTTTAGAAGAAGTCGTTCGTCAAAGTCCCAGGCGTCTTGGTGAAGACGCCGTGCTTGGAGCCGCCGGCGTTTGCGCCGAGGACGCGCAGGCCGCTAAGAAGTACCGTCATCTCAGGCCCGAGGACGAAGCCTCGAGAGCGATGATAGGATCGCGGGTAAGTGACTGGTAGTGTCGCACGATCGATTGAGGTGATCGTTGTGCGACGCACAAGAACGTGGTTGTGAAGAGCAGGCTTAATCGTTGTAAAACTGCGGACTCGTAATTTTGGGGGGCTGATTATGAAGAAGGCTATCGCCGAGTTCATCGGCACATTCGCCTTGGTTCTCATCGGATGCGGAACGATTGTGGTTGGTGGAATGGCCGCGGGTGCGACGGCCATTAACGAGCTCGCGATTGCACTTGCCTTCGGTCTCAGCATTGTGGCCATGGCTTATGGCATCGGCCAGATTTCTGGCTGCCACGTCAATCCAGCGGTTAGCTTTGGGGTCTTTGCCGCCGGTCGAATGACAGTTGAGGAATTGCTGACTTATTGGGTTGCGCAAGTTGCCGGGGCTGTCGTCGCTGCCCTCGTCCTCTATTTGATTTTGTCGGGCAAGGCCTCAGGCTGGAATGGTGCCTTAGGACAGACCACATGGAGCGAGTACAACGCACTCTCAGCTTTTATCTTTGAGTTGATCGGCACCTTCCTCTTTCTTGTGTGTATCCTTGGCGTGACCCAGCGAGGCGCCCCGGTAGAACTGGCAGGGATCGTCATTGGATTGTCTCTGGCTGCCATACACCTCGCGGGGATCAATATTTCTGGATCATCGGTGAATCCTGCGCGGTCGCTCGGTCCTGCAATTGTGGGCTTTGCCCACAATCCTGAGGCTCTTAAGCAGATCTGGCTCTACATTCTCGCACCTTTGCTTGGTGCGGGCGCAGCAGGTTATCTGTTCAGAGCGGGCGTGCTTTCAGCGGAAACCATCATTCCGGCTCGCGGCGAAGGCGTATCAGATGTGCCGCCGGCCGCATCAGCACCACGAGAAGATAGACCACGGCGTCGTAGGAGTTAGGTTTGCTTCTATGTCATCTTGATGTCTGCTGTACCCACGCAGTGCGCACGGCTTTGACCGAGCCGCCCGTCTAAGCGGGAGGCTAAATCGCAATCGTCGTTACCCTTGCAGGCGTCGCCAGCGCTCCCGTGACGCTCGGTAGGACGCCGCAGGACGCGGCCGACGCGAAGCTCGCTCAATTCGTGGCCGCGGGTTGCGTGCCACTCCTGTCCCGTGCGCCAGGAGGCCCATTGACTTCAACGGGAGGCTCGCTTCAGGTCCCGGTATCACGGATCGCCTAGGCGAGGCGCGATGGACGTCTTGATTTCAGGGGCCGGTATCGCCGGTCTGACGACCGCTTACTGGCTGCGCCGCTATGGGTTCGCTCCAACCATCGTCGAGCGCGCCCCATCTTTTGTGACCGGCGGCTACAAGATCGACGTGCGCGGGACGGCGCTCGACGTCCTGCGCCGGATGGGAGCGCACGATGCCGTCGTCGCGTCGAGCACCCAGATGCAGGGCGCCCTTCTCGTCGACCGCGAGGGCAATGTCATCAACCGGATGACCGGCGATGAATTTGGCCATCGGGTGGGTGGGGACCTCGAGATCGTCGCGGCAGCTATTCGAGATCCTCATGGCGAGGACGGCCGGCGTCGACGTGATATTCGGCCACGCCATCGCCTCTACCGCCCAGTCCTGTGACGGCGTTGAAGTCACGTTCCGCAACGGCGACGCCCGCACGTTCGATCTCGTAATCGGCGCCGACGGCCTCCACTCCAATGTTCGGCGACAGATTTTCGGTGACGAGTCCCAGTACCTCCGTGACCTCGGCATGTACCTGTGCGTCTACTCTGTGCCGAACTTCCTGCATCTCGACCGTATGGAGGTGCAGTACTCCGAGATCGGGCGTGTCGCGGCGATTTGGAGCACCCGTGATGCTGTCGACGCCAAGGCTTGCTTCGGCTTCGCCGCCCGAAATCAGCAGATCGATCTGCGCGACCGCGCTCAGCAGGAGGAGACCCTACGGACGGTCTATGCGGACGTCGGGTGGGAGGTGCCTCGCCTCCTCGAGCTGATGCCGGAGGCGCCCGATTGGTATTTTGACATCGCCGCGCAGGTCGACATGGCCACATGGGCGCGCGATCGGGTCATCCTGGTCGGCGACGCCGCCTACTGCGCCTCACCGATGTCTGGCCAGGGCTCGAGCCTTGCCCTCATCGGCGCGTACGTGCTGGCCGGTGAGCTCGCAGCCGCCGGCGGCGATCACGCCGCGGCGTTCGGCGAATATGATCGCGAAATGCGGCCGTTCATCACCGTGAACCAGGCACTCGGGATCCAGTCGGCACAGTTCATGACCCAGGATCCAGCGACTGCTCCGGTCGAGCTCTCCGGCAGCGAGATCGCGTCGGTGATCGATCGTTCCACCGACCGCATCGCGGATGCGGCGAACGCCATCACGCTGAAGAACTATTCGGCGATCATCCCCAAGCCGAGCGGATGAAAACGAGGGGGTGAGACAACGCCTTAACGTTGCGGAAGCCTATAAGCGATGACGTAATCGCCGGGCGTGGTTCCCATGAAGTGATGTCCCCCGGCCATGATGACGAGATACTGCCGGCCGATTTCATAGACCGTCGGATTGGCCTGACCGCCGGCTGGCAAAAGATCCTGCCAAAGCGTCGTTCGGGTATCGACATCGATGGCGCGGATAAGATTGTCCGTCGCCGCGGCGATGAAGACGAGCCTGGCCGCGGTGACCACCGCGCCGCCATTATTCGGCGTGCCGTTCGCCGGGTTAGCAATCGCGCAACGCAAGCTGCTCGGCGCGTGGAATCGTTTTTGCTTGGCGCGATAAGCAGAACTTATCGAAGGGCGTTCAGCCGCCGAGGAAGGCCTGGATCAGCTTAAGCGTCGCCTGCGGCTGCTCCTCCTGCGGCATGTGACCGCAATCCTCGACCAGACGGAAGGTCGAATTTGGCAGCGTGCGCCTGAGCTTAAGGCCCACGCCGAGCGGCACGATACGATCGTGGTCGCACCATAGGATCAGCGTTGGGATCTTGATCGAGCCGTAGCGCTCGGAGAGTTCCGACAGCCCATCGGGCACGATCTGCCGCGCGCTGTGAATGATCGCGTGCTTTCCGGCGGCGGTCTTGAGCGGGGCGGCGTAGGTCTCGACCTCGTCGGGATCGATTTTGCTGTTATCGAAATAGGCAATTCTCAGCGCGACTCTCGTCTGGACTTCCGGCGGCACCATGCTGAAACCGAGCTGCGAGACGACGGGTACATCGAGCAGGCGGAAGAAAACCGGGACGTTCTGTGGGTAGGCAATGGTGTCGAGCAACACGAGCTTGGAGATTCGGCCCTTAAGCCGGGGATCGGCTCGGAGCGCCAGCAGCAACGCCACCCCGCCGCCGAATGAGTGGCCGACCAGCGTCAGGTTACGGAGATTCTTATCGACGATGAGTTGGGCGAGAAGATCGGCCTGATCGAACACTGAATAGCGCTCGTCGAATGGTTTGTCCGATTGACCAAAGCCCTTGAGATCGACCGCGATGACCAGGTGGTCGCGGGCAAGCTCCGGCGCGATATGCCGCCATGTATAGGTACTCGCGCCAAAACCATGGATGAGGAGGAGGGGCGAGCCTTTGCCTTCCTCCTTGTAATAGAGCCTGACGGGCGCATCGGGCGGGCCCAGCCTTGCGTAAGGACCGTACGCACTCCGCGGCGCGTCGCCCGCGCTTAAGGCACAGGAGCCGAGCGCCAGCGCTATTGCTGCAAGGCCGAGCGCAGTGAGCCCCCTCTTTGCCATGCGCCGCAAAATCCTGGGTCCCTCGTCGTCATAAGAACCGAGCGCTGCCGCCAGCAGTTCCGGTCTCTGCGTGCCAAGTGAATCAGTGGCGCCCTTCGCGCCGGCCGGTCTTTCCTCGTTGTAACCCGCTCGGAACTCGAGCGGCAACGAGCGTGGTTAACCAAAAGTAAAGCGGCATTAAGGATTGCGCGGGCAACTTTCCCGTTGCAAATTGCCTCACTCCCGCCGCTTTCCATTGACGCCCATAAAATCCCATGCTATCCCATCCTTGCCCGTTCGGTGAGTAAGTGGGGGAGGCTGGCCGCGCTCCTTACAGGCCACGGGGGGATCTGCGCCGCCTCTCCCACCGATCTTTGCAACGGGGGTCTCGCACTCAAGGTCGTTAGTCACTCGTCGGTCCGAGTGCGCATGAGGGGGAGATGGACCAGTTTGTGTCGACATTCACCAATAAGATCGACACGAAAGGCCGCGTCTCAGTCCCGGCTTCTTTCCGCACAGTTCTCGCCAAAGACGGTCTCGACGGCATCTATTGCTATCCGTCGCTCGATGCGCCTGCGCTCGATGCCGGAGGCCAGCGGCTCGTCGACAAGATCAACGCACTGGTCGAGGACCTCGCGCCTTACTCGGACGAGAAGGACCAACTCGCGACCGCCCTGTTCGGCTCGAGCGAGGTTCTCACGATCGATCAGGATGGACGCACAACTTTGCCGGAACGCTTGCGCGACCACGCCGGTATTACCAGCCACATTACTTTCGTCGGGCTCGGCGAAAAGTTTCAGATGTGGGAACCGAAGCGCTTCGAATCCTATCAAGCGGAGGCGCGCCAAAAGGTGCGCAATCTCCGCAAACTACTCGGCGCGGGGCGCCGCGGAAGCGGCGGGCCAGAGGGAGCACGGGAATGATGGCGGGTCGCGGCGCGCATATGGCGGCCGTCGGCGGACCGGCCCGCCACATTCCCGTGATGCTCTCCGAGGTGCTTCACGCGCTTGAGCCGAAGTCCGGCGCGATCATCGTCGACGGAACGTTCGGCGCCGGCGGCTACAGCAAAGCCATCCTCGAAGCTGCGGACTGCAAGATCATCGCCATCGATCGCGATCCTGACGCGGTTGCCAAAGGCGAGGCGCTGGCCGAGGAGTTCCCCGGCCGGCTGAAGCTCGTCATCGGCCGCTTTGGCGCCATGGAGGGGATTGTAAAGCAGGAAGGGATCGATGCCGTCGACGGTGTCGCGCTCGATCTAGGCGTCTCCTCGATGCAGCTCGATGAGGCTTCGCGCGGCTTCTCCTTCATGAAGGAAGGGCCGCTCGACATGCGCATGGGCAAAGAAGGGCCGACCGCTAGCGATATTGTCAACGAACTCTCCGCCGGAGAGCTCGCCGAGATCATCGGTAAACTCGGGGAGGAGGGCCGTTCGCGCGCAATCGCCAAGGCCATTGTCGCACGCCGCGCCGAAGCGCCGATCGAGACGACAAAAGAACTGTCGGAAATCGTGGTGCGCGTGCTCGGCCGCAAGCGCGACGAAGCCAAGCACCCCGCGACGCGGACCTTCCAAGCGCTCCGTCTTTATCTCAACGAGGAGCTCGAGGAGCTCGCATGCGGTCTTTCCGCAGCCGAGCGGCTGCTGAAAGCTGGCGGCCGGCTCGTGGTAGTCACCTTCCATTCCCTTGAGGACCGCATCGTCAAGCGCTTCTTCACGAACCGGAGCACGCCGGCGCCGCGCGCCTCGCGCCATTTGCCCGAAGCTTCCACGCCGGAATTTGCCCCGAGCTTCCGGCTTCTTAACCGGCGTCCGGTAGAACCGAATCAAAGCGAGATCAGGCGAAATCCGCGCTCACGCTCGGCACGTCTTAGAGCGGCCGAACGGACCGCGGCGCCAGCCCATGCTCTCGACTTGGCCGCACTAGGAGTACCCCAGACCAGTTTTGGCATATGACAGTCACCTAACTCGTGAGTCCCAAATGTTGCGTTTCGTAAATGTCTGCCTTGTCCTCGGCATCGTTGCGCTTGCTTACGTCATCTATCAGGTGAAGTACGAAGCCCGCGCGCTCGACGAGGAGATCGCCTCTCTCGGGAAGCAAATCGACGAAGAGCGTGACGCGCTCGCGGTGTTGCGCGCGGAATGGAGCCTGCTCAACCGACCTGAGCGCATCGAGCGTCTCGCCCAGAAATATCTGAAGCTCTCACCAGCCCAGCCCCGGCAGCTCGTAACCGTCGACAGCGTGTCGGATCGCGATTTCGATCGCAGCCGGTTCGAGATCACCGCCGCTGCCTCACCAGCCATGGCCCCTGCACCGACGATCAAGCCGGTCGCGAAACCGAAAGCTGCTGTCGCAACGGCTGAGGCCGAACCCGCGACCACCACTGCCCTGCCGTGGGCCGCCAAGATCGTGGCTCCTGTTCAGGCCTCCGCCCAATAGACCGAACAGTGTCCGAGTCAGCCAAATGGAACGCCGCAGCGGCCCGAGCCGAACGCGCTTATCTCGCGCGCGGCCGGTATCGCTTTCGCCTCGCCTGCCTGGGATTCGCGCTGGCTTTCGTGCTGATTGGCGGCCGTCTCGTGGCGCTCGGTTTCATCGGAAGCGGGCCTGGTGGCGGAAGTTTGCGTGACATCTCGACGACAGTTCACCGGCCCGACATTGTCGACCGCAACGGCAGGCTGCTTGCGACCGACATCAAGGGAGCGACCCTTTACGCCGATCCGCAGAAGGTCGTCGATATCGACGAACTGGTCGAGCAGGTGACAAGCGTGCTTCCTGACGTCAACGCAGCTGAGCTCCGCGAGAAACTCAAGAACGGACGCCGTTTCGTACGCATCAGGCGCGAGCTCACGCCCAGGCAGCAGGAAGAGATTTACGAGCTCGGCCAGCCCGGTCTCGACTTCATCCAGGAATATCGGCGGGTCTACCCGATGGGCCCGACCGCTAGCCACGTCGTCGGCCTGGTGGATGTCGACAATAGGGGGCTTGCCGGCATCGAGAAGTTCGTCGACGACAATCCCCAACTCACGATGCTTCATCCCGAAACGCCCTCGACCGAGGAAAGCGTGTCGATCTCGCTCGATCTCGGCGTGCAGCATGTGTTGCGCGAGGAGCTTGGCCGAGCGATGGCCACCTATCGCGCCAAGGCCGCCGCCGGCATCGTCATGGATGTTCATTCTGGCGAGGTGCTCGCACTGTCCTCGCTTCCCGACTTCGATCCAAATCGTAGAGAGCAGGCTCTTGAGAAGGACAGGCTCAATCGCATCGGCTTCGGCGTCTACGAGATGGGTTCGGTGTTCAAGGTGTTCACCGTGGCCGGCGTGCTCGACTATGGGCTTGCCTCGATGCAGTCGACCTTCGATGCAACGAGTCCGATCCACTATGCCTCCTTCACCATCAGCGACTTCCACGGACAGCATCGCGTCTTGAGGCTGCCCGAAGTGTTCACCTATTCCTCGAATATCGGTGCGGCGAAGATGGCGCTGGAGATGGGCATCGACCGCCACCGCGCCTTCCTCAAGAAGCTCGGCTTGCTGAGCCGCACACCGACCGAGATCGGCGATACCGCGGCGCCCATCATCCCCGCGCATTGGCAGAAGCTGAACACCATGACCATCGCCTTCGGCCATGGTCTGTCGGTCACGCCTCTCCAACTCGCCACCGCCACGCTGCCCCTTGTCAATGGCGGCATCGCCGTAACCCCGACCTTCCTGCCGCGCTCGCGCGAGGAAGGCATGAGTATGGGCCCGCGCGTGCTCAAGCAGCAGACGAGCGCCGCCATGCTGAAACTGATGCGGCTCAACGTGCTGAAGGGCACCGGAAAACGCGCCAATGCCGAAGGCTATCGTGTCGGCGGCAAGACCGGCACGGCCGAGAAAGTGGTTGGCCGCCACTATTCGACCTCGTCGCTGCTCACGAGCTTCCTCTCAACCTTCCCGACCGACGCTCCCGAATATCTCGTGCTTGTCATGCTCGACGAGCCGCAGCGCGTGCCGGAGTCGAGCAATCAGGCGACGGCCGGCACCAATGCCGCGCCTACTGCCGGCAAGATTGTCCAGCGCATTGGGCCGATCCTTGGCGTCGCGCCACGGCTTCCGGGCGACCAGCGCCAATTTGACGCGAAGGTGCTCGCCTCCTATTAAAAGAGGCCTCACATCAAGGCGTTGGCGGAAACCTTGGGCGTCCCAAGAAAGCCCCCCGCTTTTCGGGGTTCAGGTCCGGAATGACACTCGGTGAACTGATCGGGCTTGAGGTCAAGCTGCCTGCGGGCGCGGCTGAGATCCCTATTTCAGGCCTTGCGGCCGACAGCCGAGCGGTCAAGCCAGGCTATCTGTTCGCGGCGTTGCCAGGCGTGAAGACCGACGGCACGCGTTTCATCTCCGACGCCTTGCAGCGCGGGGCGGTTGCAATCCTCGCGCCCGACAGGGGCGGCCTACCGACCGCCTCAGCGCCGATCATCGAGAACAGAGATCCACGCCGGCTTCTTGCTTTGGTCGCCGCGCGTTTCTTCGGCCTCCAGCCCAAGACCGCGGTCGCCGTCACCGGCACCAACGGCAAGACGTCAGTTGCCTCTTTCGTGCGCCAGATCTGGACTGGGCAGGGCTTCGAGGCTGCAAGCCTCGGCACGGTCGGCGTCGTGAGCCAGCGCGGCACTGAGATCCTCAAGCATACGACGCCCGACCCGATCGAGCTCCATGCAATCCTCGCCGGACTTGCCAAGGACGGCATCACTCATCTTGCGATGGAAACATCGAGCCACGGGCTTCAGCAGCGCCGCGTTGACGGGATCAAATTTGCCGCTGGTGCCTTCACCAATCTCACGCGCGATCATTTGGACTATCACGCGAGCGTGGAAGACTACTTCGCGCAGAAACTCCGGCTCTTCACCGAGCTTCTGCCAAAGGGGGCCAGCGCGGTAGTTGATGTCGACAGCGAGGCTGGGTTGCGCGTGGCCGATGCGGCAAAGACGAAAGGACTGGACCTGATTTCCGTCGGACGCTCCGGCAAGACATTGCGGCTCGCCTCGGCCGAGATCGACGGCTTCGGCCAAATCCTCGTCATTGAGCATGACGGCAAGAAGCGTAAGGTCCGGCTGCCGCTAGTCGGCGATTTCCAGGCCTCAAACGCGCTTGTCGCGGCTGGCCTTGCGATGGCGACCGGCGGGTCTGCCGATGTGGTTCTGCCCTTGCTCGGAACTCTGCGCGGCGCGCGGGGCCGGCTAGACCTTTCCGGAACGGCCCGGGGGGGCGCGCCGATCTTCATCGATTATGCACACACGCCAGACGCGCTCGCCAAGGCGCTCGATGCCTTGCGGCCTTACGTGCAGAACAGGCTTGTGGTGGTTTTCGGCTGCGGCGGCGACCGCGACAAGGGCAAGAGACCCGAGATGGGACGTGTGGCGGTGGAGAAGGCAGATCTCGCTATCGTCACCGATGACAATCCACGCAGCGAAGAGCCTGCCGAGATTCGCCGCCAGATCTTGGCGGCAGCGCCGGGAGCTCATGAGATAGGAGACCGTGCGAGTGCCATTGTCGAAGCGGTCGCTACGCTTAAGCGAGGTGATGTCCTTCTCGTCGCCGGCAAGGGCCACGAAACGGGGCAGACGGTGGGCACCGTAGTGATACCGTTCTGCGATCACGACGCAGTGGAGGCCGCTCTGAAGCAGGAGGCTAAGGTTGGCTGAATCGCTTTGGACATTAGGCGAGATCGTTGACGCCACTGGTGGCTCGTCTCTCGGCGCGGTAGGAGCGCCCGTCACCGGCCTCTCTATCGATTCCCGTAGCCTCGCCAAGGGCGAGGGCTTCATCGCCATCAGAGGTCCGAACCGCGATGGGCATGCATTCGTCACCGCGGCGTTGGAGCAAGGCGCGGCATGCGCGATCGTCGATCGAGACTTTCCTACCGGCGACGAGGAGAGGCTGGTCCGCGTTGGCGATACGCTCGAAGCGTTGAACGCGCTTGGCCGGGCAGGGCGCGCGCGGGCGCGCGACACGGTGGTGATCGCCGTTACCGGCAGCGTCGGCAAGACTGGCACCAAAGAAGCGCTCAGGCTGTCGCTAGCGCCAAGCGGGTCGGTGCATGCGTCGGTCAAGTCCTTCAACAATCATTGGGGTGTGCCGTTGTCACTCGCCAACATGCCGCAGGACACGCGCTTTGGCGTATTCGAGGCTGGCATGAATCACGCCGGCGAGATCGACGTGTTGACGAGGCTGATCAGGCCGCACATCGCCATCATCACCACCGTGGCTCCCGTCCATCTCGGATTCTTCCGCGCGGTCGAGGAGATCGCCGACGCCAAGGCCGAAATCTTCCGCGGGCTCGAGCTGCGTGGCACGGCGGTCATCAATCGCGACAGTCCTTATTATGAAAGACTGAAAGGTCATGCACTGAAAGCCGGCGCCAAGGTCGTCGGCTTCGGCGAAGCTGACGGCGCAGAGGCGCGACTGCTCGGCGTCGAACTTCATCCCGATGCCTCGAGCGTAAGGGCGAATATTCTCGGGACGCCTGTCAACTACCGCCTCGGCGCGCCGGGCCGACACCTCGTGCAGAACTCGCTTGCCGTGCTGGCCGCGGTGAAGATCGCGGGCGCCGATCTCGAGCTCGCCGCTCGTGCTCTCGCAGGTCTTCACGCGCAGGCCGGCCGGGGTGCCCGCACCCTCCTCGGGAGCAAAGATCGGCGCATCGCCATCATCGATGAATCCTACAACGCGAACCCAGCTTCGATGCGGGCAGCGCTTGCAACGCTCGGGCTTACCCCTCGCTCCGAGTTCGGGCGGCGCGTCGCCGTGCTCGGCGACATGCTCGAGCTCGGGCCCGAGGGGCAGAAACTTCACGAAGGACTCGCCGATTGCATTGACGGGGCAGGCGTAGATGTAGTCTTTGCCTGCGGCGAGCTGATGGGATCACTTTACCAGGCGCTGCCGGCGAACCGCCGCGGTGCTTACGCCAAGACCTCCGAGGAGCTTGCCCCGCAGCTTGTAGAAGCGGTAGGGCCGGGGGACGTGATCATGATCAAGGGGTCTCTCGGCAGCCGCATGGGGCCGCTGGTCGAGGCCCTTAAGCGCCGGTTCGGCGCGGAAACTGTATCGGTCTAAGCCAGGCTTAAAAGGCGGGGAGAGGCGATGCTTTACTGGTTGACCGAGTTCACCCCTGAGCTCCCCTTCTTCAATGTCTTTCGTTACATCACGTTTCGCACTGGCGGCGCGCTGCTCACCGCGCTCCTATTCGTGTTCCTGTTCGGGCCGCAGATCATCAAGTCTTTGCGCATCCGCCAGGGCAAGGGCCAGCCGATCAGGAAGGAAGGTCCCGAGCGCCATTTATTGCAGAAGCAGGGCACGCCGACGATGGGCGGGCTGATGATCCTGTCCGGCGTCACCGTCGCGGTCCTCCTCTGGGGCAATCTGCGCAATCCATATGTTTGGGTGGTCCTGTTTCTCACCCTCGTCTATGGCGCCGTCGGGCTCTACGACGATTATCTCAAAGTCACCAAGCAGTCGGCCGAGGGCTTCCGCGGTCGTATCAAGATCATTATCGAAGGTGTCGCGGCGCTGATCGCCACCGCGGTCATCGCCGAGGTCGGCGAGCCTCCGCTCGCCACCGAGCTTGCCATCCCCTTCTTCAAATCCGTCGAGATCGATCTCGGCTGGTTCTTCATTCCCTTCGGCGCCTTTATCATCGTCGGCGCCGGCAACGCCGTGAACCTGACCGACGGGCTGGACGGCTTGGCCATTGTGCCGGTGATGATCGCCGCCGCCACCTTCGGCTTCATTTCCTACCTCGTCGGCAACGTTGTGTTTGCCGACTATTTGCAGATCCATTTTGTCGATGGCACTGGCGAACTTGCAGTGGTGTGCGGGGCGCTGGTCGGCGCGGGCCTTGGCTTCTTGTGGTTCAATGCGCCGCCCGCGCTTATTTTTATGGGCGACACTGGATCGCTCGCGCTTGGCGGCGCGATCGGCACCATAGCGGTTGCAACGAAGCACGAGCTGGTGCTGGCGATCGTCGGCGGCCTGTTCGTGCTCGAAGCGGCCTCGGTGATCGTGCAGGTCACCTCCTACCAGTTGTTCGGCGTGCGCGTGTTCCGCATGGCGCCGCTGCATCACCATTTCGAGCAGAAGGGGTGGCCCGAGTCGACCGTGGTGATCAGGTTTTGGATTATTGCCGTGGTGCTTGCGCTTGCCGGCCTCGCCACCCTCAAATTGCGTTGAGTCTCTACTCATGATTCCCGTGACGATTTTCTCAGGCCGCGACGTTGCCGTGCTGGGGCTTGGCTTGAGCGGCATCGCGTCCGCGCGCGCGCTTGAGGCCGGCGGCGCCAATGTGTTCGCCTGGGACGACAAGCAGAAAGGTCGCTCGGAGGCACTCGCCGCTAGATTGGTTCTCACTGACCTGGCCACGGTCGACTGGTCGCGCTTCACTGCGCTCGTGCTCGCGCCCGGCATCCCGCTCACCCATCCCGAGCCGCATTGGGCAGTGAAGAAGGCGCGCGAAGCAGGCGTCGAGGTGATCGGCGACATCGAGGTGTTCTTTCGCGAACGCGCGAAGCACAAAGCGCCGGGCAAGGTCGTGGCAATCACCGGCACGAACGGCAAGTCGACCACGACCGCTCTGACCGCGCATCTTCTGGAGGACGCGGGAAAGCGCGTCGCGCTCGGCGGCAATATCGGCAAGGCGGTGCTCGATCTCGAGCCGTTCGCGCCTGACCTCACCTATGTCATCGAACTTTCGTCGTTCCAGATTGACCTCGCGCCATCGCTTGCGCCAGATGCGGCCGCGCTTCTCAACATCACGCCTGACCATCTCGATCGGCATGGAACGCTCGAGAACTACGCCCTCATCAAGGCTCAGGTGTTCGCCAACCTTCCTGTCGGCAGGACTGCCGTTGTTGGAGTCGACGATGAACCGTCTCGCGCCATCGCCGACGGCTTGAGGGGACCGTTTGCCTTAAAGCGAATCGCAATCGGCCGCCCCGTGAAAACAGGCGTGTGGGCCGACCAGGGCGTGCTGCACGAGATGGAAGACGGCAAAGAGCTGGCCGAGGTCGATCTCGCCGGGATCGGCTCGCTCAGAGGCGCCCATAATTGGCAGAATGCCGCAGTCGCCTATGCGCTCGCCCGCTCGCAAGGCCTTTCAACCCCGGCCATTTCCCAGGGCTTAAAGAGCTTTGCCGGCCTTTCCCACCGCATGGAGCAGGTGGCGAAGAGGGGCAAGGTTCTGTTCGTGAACGACTCCAAGGCCACCAATGCCGATGCCGCCGGTAAGGCGCTGGCAAGCTTTACTGACATTTACTGGATCATCGGAGGCAGGCCCAAGGAGGGGGGCTTGGCAGGGCTCGAAGCGTTATTCCCGCGGATTGCGCGCGCTTACCTGATCGGCGAGGCGGCCGATGCCTTCGCGCGCCAGCTCGGCAACGCGGTGGCCCATGTCCATTGCGGCACCCTCGATCAAGCCGTCGCTGGCGCCGCGGCCGATGCCGGTCGCTCCACTGCGAAAGAACCGGTCGTGCTGCTCTCTCCAGCTTGCGCCTCCTACGACCAGTTCGCCAATTTCGAAAAGCGGGGGGAAGCCTTCCGTACCATCGTCCTGAGTCTCGACGGCGCCGAGAACATGAAGCCTGAACAGGGGCAAGCGGCATGAGGATCACCCGCGCTGACCGCAGCGTCTTGTCAGATTGGTGGTTCACCGTCGACCGGCTGATGTTCTTTGGCCTTCTCCTGCTGATGGGACTTGGCCTCGTTCTCTCATTTGCGGCGAGCCCGCCGATCGCCGCGAAATACGATCTCGAGCCCTTCCACTTCGTGCGCCGTCACGCGGCCCTGCTCTTGCCTTCCGTAGCCATCATGTTTGCCGCGTCAACACTGACGCCGAAGCAAATCCGCCGCGCGAGCCTCGTCATTTTCCTAGTCGGGATCGCGCTCATGGCGCTGATCCTCGGGCTTGGGCCTGAGATCAAAGGCGCCAAGCGCTGGCTTCAGATTGGCTTTATTTCGTTGCAGCCGTCGGAGTTCGTGAAACCTGCCTTCATCGTGCTAACCGCCTGGCTGTTCAATGAAGCTCAGAAGCGACGCGACGTTCCGGGCATCGAGCTTGCTGTTGCGCTTTACGCTGTGTTCGTCGTGTTGCTCATCATGCAGCCCGATTTCGGCCAGACGCTCCTCGTCACTCTGGTGTGGGGCGCGCTTGTCTACATGGCAGGCATCAATCTCATCTGGATGGCGGCGCTCGGCCTGGCCGGGATGGCCGGCGTGGCCTCGGCCTATTTCCTTGCGCCGCACGTCGCCTCGCGCATCGATCGCTTCCTGAACCCGGCGTCAGGCGACACCTACCAGACCGACCGCTCGATCGATTCCTTCCTACATGGTGGCTGGTTCGGTAGAGGCCCAGGCGAGGGGACAGTGAAGGACGTGCTTCCGGACTCGCACACCGACTTTATCTACGCCGTGGCTGCTGAGGAGTACGGGCTGATTGCCTGCCTCATTCTGCTTGCGCTCTTCGCCTTCATCGTGCTGCGTGGTCTGTCGAAGGCCTCGCAAGAGCCTGACGGTTTCATCAGGCATGCCGTGGCTGGCCTCGTCATGCTGTTCGGCCTTCAGGCGTTGATCAATATGGCGGTGAATGTCGGCCTTCTTCCCGCTAAAGGCATGACGCTGCCCTTTATCTCCTATGGAGGCTCATCGCTGCTCGCCATGGCGTTGACCATGGGTTTCGCGTTAGGGCTCACGCGCAAGCGGCCGATGGCGGGTCGTGTCACAGTTAGCGCGCCTGCAGAGCACGAACAGGAGCATGCCGGCATCAAGGAGCAGCCGGCTTGAGTGGCCGCTTGATTCTGCTCGCTGCGGGAGGCACTGGCGGGCATCTTTTTCCAGCAGCGGCGCTTGCCGAGGAGCTTGGCCGACGCGGTTATGACGTCGAGCTTGCCACCGACATCCGCGCCGAGAAATACGGCGTCGAGTTTCCGGCCCGCGCTATTCATCGCATCCCCTCGGCAACGCTCACCAGCCGCAATCCGCTCGCCGTTACGGCGACCTTTGCGCGGCTTGGCATCGGCTTTCTCGGCGCGAGGCGTTTGCTCCAGCAGATCAAGCCAAGCGCGGTGATCGGCTTCGGCGGCTATCCCACGCTGCCGCCAATCATTGCCTCAAGCACGCTAAATATCCCGACCGCGATCCACGAGCAGAACGCGATCATGGGCCGTGCCAACCGGCTGCTTTCGCGCTTCGTCGACAAGATCGCGCTGTCGTTCAAGCCGACCAAGCTGCTTCGCCCCGACGCCGAGGCCAAAGCGCAGGTGACCGGCATTCCGGTACGGGACGCAGTGCTTGCCTACCGCAATTCTGCTTACGTGCCTCCGGCTCCAGGGCAGCGACTCCTCCTTCTCGTCTTCGGCGGAAGCCAAGGCGCACACTTCTTCTCTGAAGCTTTGCCTGCGGCGCTCAAGCTTTTGGCTGCTGAGATGCGCGAGCGTCTTACAATTGTGCAGCAGGCGCGCGAGGAGGATCTCGATGAGTTGCGCGAAGCCTATAAGCAGGCAGGCATTACCGCGCATCTTGCGCCGTTCTTCCGCGACCTGCCGGAGCGCATCGCACAAACCCAACTCGTCATCGCCCGCGCCGGGGCCTCGACCGTGGCTGAGCTTATGGCGATTGGCCGCCCCTGCCTTCTCGTGCCCCTACCACACGCCCTTGACAACGATCAGCTTGAAAACGCAACTCGCCTGCAAGAAGGAGGCGGAGGCTGGTGCATCCGGCAGAGCGAGCTAAGCCCTGAGCGCCTCGCCAAGGAGTTGGAACGCCTGTTCTCCTCGCCTGAGGTCTTGGCAAAGGCCGCGGAAAAGGCGAAAGCCATGGCCGAGACAAAAGCCGTGGCCAAGCTTGGCGATCTTGCCGAGGAGCTTGCCGAGGCCAAGAGTCAAGTCGAGTAGGTCGTAACATGCATCTGCCTCCGCCCGATAAAACGGGTCTGTTCCACATCGTGGGGATCGGCGGCATCGGCATGAGCGCGATCGCCGAGGTGATGCATACCCGCGGCTACCGCGTGCAGGGGAGCGACCTCAAGGACGGCGCCAATCTCGAGCGCCTGCGCGCGCACGGCATCACCTGTCTGATCGGCCACGACCCCGGCAACATCAAGGATGCCACCTATCTCGTCATTTCGAGTGCGGTGAAGCCCGGCAATCCCGAGTTCGAGGCGGCCAAGGAACGCGGCATCCCGATCATTCGCCGCGCCGAGATGCTGGCCGAGCTGATGCGCCCTTGCGCCACCGTGTCGATCACCGGCACCCATGGCAAGACCACGACGACGTCGCTCATCGCCGATCTGCTGAAAGCCGGGAATCTTGATCCGACGGTGATCACTGGCGGCATTATCAATGCCTGGGGCACCAATGCCCGCATCGGCAAGGGCGAGTGGATGGTGGTCGAGGCCGACGAGTCTGACGGCACGTTCATCAAGCTACCCACTCAGATCGGCGTGGTGACCAATATCGACCCCGAGCACATGGATTACTGGCCGTCGCTCGATGCACTGCATGCGGCCTTTCGCCAATTCATCGATGGCATTCCATTCTACGGCCTCGCTGTCGCCTGCATCGATCATCCGGTGGTGCGCGAGCTTCTCGCCAAGCTCGGCGGTGCCGCCAATGGACGCCGCACCCTAACCTATGGCGTTGCGCGCGATGCCGATATCAGGCTCAGCAATGTGCGCCCCGACCACAATACCATCACCTTCGATGCCGACCTTGGTCCGGCAGTGAAAGGCGGCACGCGCAAACTCGAAGACCTCATGCTTCCCGTGCTCGGTCATTACAATGCGCTGAACGCGCTCGCCGCGCTCGCCGCGGCAACCGAGGCTGGAGTGAGCGACGATGTGATCCGCAAGGCGCTCGCCAAATTCTCCGGCGTGAAGCGGCGCTTCAGCCGCGCCGGCGAATGGAAGGGCGTGGCCGTCTATGACGACTACGCGCACCATCCAGTGGAAATCGCATCGGTGCTGCGCGCCGCGCGCATGGCCAGCAACAATGGGCGGATCATCGCCGTGATGCAGCCGCATCGCTACACACGCCTCCAATCCCTGTTCAACGAGTTCTCGGCCTGCCTCGACGATGCGGACATCGTCGTGGTGACGCCGGTCTATTCGGCTGGCGAGGCGCCGATCCCGGGCATCGACCGCGACGAGCTCGCCTCAGGCTTGCGTCGCCACGGCCATCCCCATGTGCTGACCGTCGATGACGAAGACACTTTGGTCGAGACGGTGGCCTCCGTTGCGAAGAAGGGTGACCTCGTGGTCGGGCTTGGGGCCGGCACCATTACCGACTGGATGAATGCGTTGCCGAGGCGGCTTGAGACGCGGAGCGGGGCATGAACGGCGAGGCTGTCATCACTAAGCTCACCGCGAGCCTGCCGGAGCTGCGTGGTAAATTGAAAGCCGACGCTGCTCTATCCGAACTCACCTGGTTCAGGGCCGGCGGCCCCGCCGAAGTCCTCTATTCACCCGCCGACGAAGCCGACCTCGCCTATTTCCTGCGCCAAACTCCTACCGACATTCCGGTCACCGTGATCGGCCTCGGCTCGAACCTACTGGTGCGCGACGGCGGCATCGAGGGCGTGGTCATTCGCCTTGGGCGAGGGTTCAGTGACATTAAGGTTGAGGAAGGCCATCGCCTCCGCGCCGGCGCGGCGGTGCCCGACGTGAAGGTGGCCCGTGCTGCGGCGGACGCCGGCATCGCCGGCCTCTGTTTCTATCGCGGCATTCCCGGCTGCGTCGGGGGGGCGCTGCGCATGAACGGCGGCGCGCATGGCCGCGAGACCTGCGAGGTCGTGATCGAAGCGCGCGCCGTCGATCGCAAGGGCCAGCTCCACGTGCTGCCTGTGGCGAACCTACATTACGAATACCGGCATTGCGGCGCGCCGGAGGACTTGATCTTCACCGGGGCTCTCTTTCAGGGAGAGCCTGGAGAGCCAGATAAGATTCTCGCCGAGATGGATGGCATCGCCGCCTATCGCGAGCAGGCGCAGCCGATCAAGAGCCGGACCGGCGGCTCGACCTTCAAGAACCCGCCAGGGCACAAGGCGTGGCAGCTCATCGACGCCGCCGGCTGCCGCGGACTTTCGGTCGGAGACGCCAAAGTCTCTGAGATGCACTGCAACTTCCTCATAAATGAAGGGAAGGCGAGCGGGGCCGATCTCGAGAAGCTTGGCGAAACCGTGCGGACTCGGGTGAAGGAAAATAGCGGTGTCGAACTCGAATGGGAGATCAAGCGCCTCGGAGTCCCGCGCTGATCTCGCCACTTGTCCGGTGTCATTGGCCGCGAAAGCGGGTAATCAGTAACGCCTTCGGGTGATTACCGGGTCGCCATCAATCTGGGCGAAGACACTCTGTCTCGCATTTTTCAGCTATCCCGAATAGCGGGGGGACGCATGACCAAGCACCAGATTCACGTCGCCGTTCTGATGGGCGGGTGGTCGTCAGAGCGCGAGGTGTCGTTACGCTCCGGCGCGGCCTGCGCCGATGCGCTCGAAGGGCTGGGCTACCGCGTGACCAGGCTCGATGTCGCCCGCGACGTCGCCGAGCGACTTGCCGAGGTGAAGCCGGACGTCTGCTTCAACGCGCTGCACGGCCGCTATGGCGAGGACGGCTGCATCCAGGGCCTGCTTGAGATGCTCGACATTCCCTATACCCATTCCGGCGTGCTCGCCTCCGCGCTCGCCATGCACAAGGAGCGCGCCAAGGCCGTGCTTGCCGCCGCTGGTGTGCCGGTCGCCGAAAGTCTGGTGCTCTCGCGCACCGAGGCAGCTAAGGCCCACGCCATGAAGCCCCCTTATGTGATCAAGCCGCCGACGGAAGGGTCGAGTGTCGGCGTGTTCATCGTGCGCGAGGACCAGCGCCACCCGCCGCAGGAGCTGACAAGCGCCGAATGGACGCTTGGCGAGGAGGTGATGGTCGAGCGCTATATTGCCGGAAGGGAGCTCACCTGCGCGATTATGGGCGATGAGGCCCTGGGAGTGATCGAAATCCGCCCCGCCGAGGGGCTCGCCTTCTACGATTATGACGCAAAATATGCCCCGGGAGGTTCAATTCACGTCCTCCCGGCCCCGCTTAAACCAAATGTTTACCAATTGGTACAGAAGCTGTCCCTAGCGGCTCATAGGGCACTGGGCTGCCGTGGGGTCAGTCGCTCCGACTTTCGCTACGACGACCGGCCAGAGGGCACGGGGGAATTGATCTGCCTCGAGGTCAACACCCAGCCCGGAATGACAGGGACGTCGCTCGTGCCCGAGCTCGCTGCTCATAGCGGCCGTTCATTCGGCGAGCTGGTCAAATGGATCGTGGAGGACGCGTCGTGCAATCGCTGAACCCCGAAAGGGGACAGATCAGGAGACGGGGATCGCAGGATGCCCTTCTTGCGCGTGGCATTGCCGTGCCCCGCGGCTCGCGACGCGTGCCTGCGCTGACGGGCGTCCGCTCCGTCTTGAGACGGAGTCCCAAAGCCGTGCGGCTCGGCAAGCTCGGTCCCGATCGCATGCGCGGCAAATGGCTCGTGCTTTGCATGCTTTTTCTCGCGACCGCCGTCGCCTATGGCGCCTGGATCGGTGGCCAGACTTCGAAAATCATTGGCCTGTTTACTGGCGGAATCGGGCATCTCGCCGTCGCCGCAGGGTTCGGTGTGCAGCGGGTCACTGTGGAAGGCCAGCTGCACGCAACCGATGCCGACATTACTGCGGCGCTTAAGGCGGGCCCCGACACCATACTCCTCGGCTTCGACACCGATGCGGCCAAAGCGCGGCTCGAGGCGGTTCCATGGATTAGACACGCGCAAGTGATGCGCTTCCTTCCCTCGACGCTTCAGGTCGCAATCGAGGAGCGCACGCCCTATGCCGTATGGCAGAAAGACGGGCAGACCTATGTGGTCGACGATGAGGGAGTGGTGCTCGCCCGCGCGCTTCGCGACGCCTATCCCGATCTTCCGCTTGTCGTGGGCGAGGGCGCCGGCAAGAGCGCGTCCCAGCTCTTTGCTGTTCTCGTCCGCTATCCTGAGCTGAAAGAAAGGATGTTGGGCGCGATCAAGGTCGGCGACCGGCGCTGGACGCTGAAGCTCAAATCCGGGGTCGAGGTCATGCTGCCAGACGACAACGTCGACGAGGCACTCACCTCGCTCAACAAGCTGGAGCAGGAGCACGGCGTGCTTGAGCGCGATATCGCCGCAGTTGATTTGCGCCTGCTCGATCGCGTCACGGTCCGGCTGCATGAGACGGCATCGGTCTCGCCAGGTGACGCAGCCGCGCCGCAAGAGCTACCGACAGCGAGCACAAAGGGGACTAAGGCCAAAGGCAAGACTTGAGTCGAAATTCGAGGGAACAGGGGGAATGGTCTACACGACGACGATCAGGAGCAAGCGCCAGCGCATCGTGACCGCGCTTGATATCGGCACGAGCAAGATCTGCTGCCTGATCGCCAAGACCTGTCCCGCGCCCGATTGGTTCGAGGGCAAAGGCGAAGCTGTGCAATTCGAGGTGCTCGGCTTCGACCACACCCGCGCCGAGGGGTTGAAAGCCGGCATGGTCACGCATCTCGACAGCGCCGAGGCGTGCATCCGCTCGGCGGTGGACGCGGCCGAGCGCATGGCCGGTGTTACCGTCGAAGCCGTGCATGTGGGCGTCACCTGCGGACGGCTCAGGAGCGAGAGCTTCTCGGCAAGCGTGGCGCTGCCATCAGGCGCCGTGCGCGATGACGATATTTTGAGATTGCTCGCAGGCGGGCGCCAATATGCCGCGCGCGATAAGCGAAGTGTGCTGCACGCGCTGCCGACCAGCTACCGCATCGATGAGAATGGCGGGATCAGCGAGCCGCAAGGCATGTGCGGCGAGCGGCTGTCAGTCGATCTTCACGCCGTCACCGCCGACGATGTGGCGATGCGCAACATCATGCTCTGCGTCGAGCGCTGCCATCTCGGGGTGGCAAGCCTGGTCGCCGCGCCCTACGCGAGCGCGCTTTCGGTGATTACACCAGACGAAGCGAAATTCGGCGTGGCCTGCCTCGATTTCGGCGCCGGCACCACCACACTCTCGGTATTCGCCGACGGGCATTTCATCCATGCCGATGGCATTGCGCTTGGCGGCAACGCCATCACCACCGATATCGCCCGAACACTCGGCGCGCCCATCGAGCACGCCGAGCGGCTCAAGACCCTGCACGGCAGCGCCTTCGCCACGATTTCCGACGAGCGAGAGATCATCACCTATCCTGCCGTCACCGGCGTGCCGCAGCCGAGCTTAAATCAGATTACCAAGGCGCAGCTTGCGCTCATCATCCGACCGCGCATCGAGGAGATTCTCGATCTGATGCGGCGCCGGCTTGCTGCAAGCGGTGTCGCGTCCGAGGCGACGCAGCACCTCGTGTTGACTGGCGGCGCGAGCCAGCTCACTGGCCTTGCCGAGCTTGCCACCAATATGTTCGGGCGTCCTGCGCGGCTCGGCCGGCCGAGATCGTTGAGCGGGTTGCCTGCCGTGGCGGCCGCGCCCGATTTCGCCGCTTCAGTCGGCCTGCTGCTGCAATGGGAGCGCGGCGACGACAGACTTTCAGGACGTGCAGAGCAGCGGTTCTTGCGTACGGGTACCGGGTATTTCGCCAGGGTTGGCGAGTGGATCAGAGACAACTTCTAAAGGACCAAAGGTTCTGAAGGACCAAGGTTCCATAGCGCAGCACGCGCCGACGGAGCCGAAGCAAGGGCAATTCGCTAAGGATCGGATGACCGCCATGACCATCAACCTCAGAGTTCCAGATTTGACCGAACTCAAACCGCGCATCACCGTGTTCGGTGTCGGCGGGGCGGGCGGCAATGCCGTCAACAACATGATCGAGTGCGGTCTCAAGGGCGTCGAGTTCGTCGTCGCCAACACCGACGCTCAAGCATTAGCGAGCTCGCAGTGCGAGCGGCGCATCCAGATGGGCGCCAACGTCACGGAAGGCCTTGGCGCAGGCTCCAAGCCGGAAGTTGGCGCTGCTGCCGCCGAGGAGGCGATGGCCGATATCAAGGCTCATCTCGTCGGCTGCCACATGGTGTTCATTACCGCCGGGATGGGTGGTGGAACCGGCACCGGCGCAGCTTCGGTGATCGCGCGCGCCGCGCGCGAGGAGGGTATCCTCACCGTCGGCGTGGTCACCAAGCCATTCCAGTTCGAAGGCACGCGGCGCCTGCGCGCCGCCGAAGTCGGCATCGACGAGCTACAGAAATATGTCGACACCCTGCTGATCATTCCCAATCAGAATCTGTTCCGCGTCGCCAACGAGAAGACCACCTTCACCGACGCCTTCGCCATGGCCGACGACGTGTTGCGCGCCGGTGTTTCCTGCATCACCGATCTGATGGTCAAGGAGGGCCTGATCAATCTCGACTTCGCCGACGTCCGCACCATCATGGCCGGCATGGGCAAGGCGATGATGGGTACCGGCGAATCAAGCGGTGAGCGCCGCGCTATCGAGGCGGCCGAAGCTGCGATCTCCAATCCGCTGCTCGACGACGTGTGCATGAAGGGCGCGAGCGGACTGCTTGTGTCCATCACCGGCGGCAACGATCTCACCCTTTATGAGGTCGACGAGGCGGCGAGCCGGGTCAGGGCAGAGGCCGATCCCGATGCAAACATCATCGTCGGCGCGACCTTCGACAACGAGCTCGACGGCTCGATCAGGGTCTCGGTGGTGGCGACCGGCATTGGTCTTGCCAGCACTCAGTCGACGCGGCCGGTGCTGGACGCTCCGAAGCCCGCCGTCTTGCAAGAGAGGAGCAGACTGACCGAGCGGCTTGCCGGCCTTGCGACGCTTCCCGGTCCAGTCGATCTCGACGAGCCGAGCCTCGTGCTCGGCCAGAACGACGTCGTGAAGGAGCCGTCGGTGTGGCGCGCTCCCGGCAACGTGGTGATCGAGAAGCGTCCGGCACAGGTGACGGGCATGACCTTCCCGCATGCTGCGGCCCCCAAGTCTGCGGCGCCTCAGGCGGGATCCTTCCAGCCTGCACCACCGGCGGCGATCAGGCGGCCCGTGCGGCGCATGCCGAATAAGGATGAACTGCCGATCACGGCGCAGAACGAGATCAACGCGCAGTCAGGCCAGGCTCCTGTGCAAGGACTTGCTGCGCAGAAAAAGAAAGTGGGCTTCCTCGAGCGGCTCGCCAATGTTGGCCGTCACCGCAAGGAATCCGACGCTGAGATGCCGGCCAAGCTCGAGCCTGAGTTCGGCCAGCCGAGGCTTGCCCCAGTTCCGGAAATCTCCAAGCCTCAGCCGCAAGCTCAGCCTCAGCCTCAGGCCCAAACTCAGGCAAGGCCTCTAGCTCAAGCGGCAGCGCCGAGAGCCATCAGGATCGAACGGCCGCGCAGCGAGATGGCGCCTCCTGTCCCAAAACGGATCGAAGCGCAGCCCAAGATTCCGATCGCCGAAGTTGCTGCAGCGCCGGCCGAATCACCGGCGGGCGACGATCTCGAGATTCCCGCCTTTCTGCGCCGACGGGCAAATTGAGGTTAACGCAAGCGCGTAACGAAACCGCTCAAAGGATGATTAACGGGCCGAGAAAGACTTTGCAGAACAATGGCGTATGCGATCATGGCCACGGTAATACAGTGAAAGAAACCGTGATTTGTCGCCTCCCGGTGTGAGCGTTAAGGTTTCCTCAGATTGAACGGCACGACCAGGACCAAAAAAGGCACAAACAAGCCGGGGGCGGCTCAAGTGCCAGGGAGAGCCGGTCAATTGGGGGGCTCGGGGTTCTACCCGAGCTAAGTAGGGAACTCAAAAATACGGCGTGGGGGCCGACGGGGGCCATGAGGGGATTTATAGGGGCACGGCAAACCACTCTTGCCGGCGAAATCTCACTAACCGGAACGGGCGTACATAGCGGGGCACCAGTCTCGATCACGCTTTGTCCTGCAGACGGCGACACCGGCTTACGCTTTCTTCTCGCCAATGGTCACTCCGACGGCACCGAGATCGCTGCCGATCAGCGCTGGGTGACCGGCGTCACACTCTGCACCATACTCGGTGACGGCAATGGCGCCTCTGTCGCGACGGTCGAGCACCTGCTTGCGGCCCTGCGTGGGCTTGGCATCGACAACGCGATCATCGAGATCGACAGCTCCGAAGTTCCGATCATGGACGGCAGTGCGTCACGCTTCGTCGAGGCGATCGATGAGGTCGGTCTTGCCGAGCTCGAGACGCCGCGCCGCTACCTCAAGGTCTTGAAGAAGATCGCGGTGGAAGACGCCGGTGCCTATGGTGAGCTTACTCCGCACAACGGTTTCCACCTCGATGTCGAGATCGATTTCGACACGCCGCTGATCGGCAATCAGAAGATCGAGATCGACGTGAACCCGGGCTCCTTCCGCCGCGAACTGGCACGCGCGCGCACCTTCGGCTTCATGAAGGATGTGGAGCGCCTGTGGGCCGCCGGCCTTGCGCTCGGCGCCTCGCTCGAAAACACCGTCGCAATCGGCGACGACCGCATCATCAACCGCGAAGGTTTGCGTTTCTCCGACGAGTTCGTGCGCCACAAGGCGCTCGACGCGGTCGGCGACCTTGCGCTTGCCGGCGCGCCGATCCTGGGAGCCTATCACTCGAAGCGCGGCGGCCACCGGCTGAACGCGCTGGTGCTCAAGGCGTTGTTTTCTGACGCCGACGCTTGGACCATGATCGAAGCCCCGCGTTATCGCGAGGTTCGTCATGCCGAGCTCAGCCACCGTCTTGCGGCAGCGAATTTCGCCGCCGAGCGGAGCTGATAGGGCCATCGCGCGAATCGGCAGTCATCCTTCTGGCATGGTTTTGCGCGTTTTGCGCCGCGAAGCGTGTTGCGCCGGGGCTTTCGCCTCAGCCTTTAACGGGCAAAAAAACACCATAATCCGCTAGTTGGTTGGCTTCAGGCTTCGCTAGCTCTACCGGGCACGCATGATGTCGCGTGGGGCGAGCCCGGCCCGTAGGGGGGACCGATCTTGAGGGGTGGCATTCCAGATCCGGTCGAGCCGCTCGGTGCAACGAGGCGTGCTGGGCTCTGCTCTGGTGAGCTTGCGGGACGTTCCATCGCCCTGCTTGGCGTCGCCCTTTCAGCCGGCCTGCTCGTCGGCTGCGGCTCCTTGTGGGGCAAAAAGGAAATCGTCGAGAACAACGATCCTCCCGACGTCATCTACGGCAAGGCCGAGACGATGATCAACAAGGGCAGCTATGCCGACGCCGCCAAGGAATACGAGGAAGTCGACATCAATCACCCTTATTCGCAGGAAGCGCGCAAGGCGATCGTCATGGCGGCCTACGCTTATTACAAGGCCGGCAAATATGACGACGCCATCTCGGCCGCCGACCGCTACCTCACCCTCCATCCCGGCACGCCCGAGTCGGACCTCGCCCAGAACATCATTGGCATGTCCTATTACGTTCAAGTGCTCGATCCGAAACGCGATCAGAGCACCGCGCGAAAGGCCCTCAACGCCTACGAGCAGTTGCTTCAGCGCTATCCGAGTTCGCGCTATGCGGACGAGGCGCAAAACCGAGTGCGCATCCTGCGCGATCTGCTTGCCGCGAGCGAGATGACGGTGGGCCGTTACTACCTGCGGCATAACAATTATCTCGCCGCCATCAATCGCTTCCGCGTGGTGGTGAGCGACTACCAGACCACCGAGCAGGTGGAAGAAGCCTTGATGCGTCTGACCGAGGCCTATATGGCGTTGGGCATCGTCAACGAGGCCGAAACTGCGGCCGCCGTGCTTGGCCACAACTTCCCGGACAGCAAATGGTACAACCACGCCTACAGTCTTCTGCAGAAGAACGGCGCACAGCCGCAGGAGCACGAGGGGTCGTGGATCACCCAAACCTGGAGAGGCAACGGCAAGCCGGCCTGATCCATCCGCCATGCTAGCCGCGCTGTCGATCCGCGACATCGTTCTGATCGACAAACTCGATCTCGAATTCGGCCCAGGTCTTTCGGCGCTGACCGGGGAAACCGGTGCCGGCAAATCGATTTTGCTCGACGCGTTCTCCCTTGCCATCGGCGGGCGTGGCGATGCCGCGCTGGTGCGGCGGGGTGCTACACAAGGCCAGGTGACCGCGAGCTTCGATCTTGCGCCAAGCCATCCTGTATTTGAGCTCCTCGCCACCAATGGGCTTGAGCCACAAGACGGACTCATCCTGCGTCGCATTCAGGGGGCCGACGGCCGGAGCCGCGCCTTCGTCAACGACATCGGCGTGAGTGTCCAGCTCTTGCGCCAGGTCGGGCAGGCGTTGGTCGAGATCCACGGGCAGCATGATGATCGCGCGCTGATCGATCCAAGCGGCCATCGCGACCTGGTTGATGCGTTCGGCGGCCTGACGAGCGACGCTAGCTGCGTGGCCGAGGCCTATGCAGCCTGGCAGGCTGCCGAAGTCGAGAGGGCACGTCATGAGAACGAAATCGCAGCCTCTCGTGCCAATGCCGACTATCTGAGCCACGCGCTCGAGGAGCTTCGCCAGCTCGATCCTGAGCAGGGGGAGGAGGAAGCGCTTGCTGCGCGGCGTCAGCTGATGATGAATGCGGAGAAGATCGCTGCCGAGCTCAACGAGGCGATCGACGCCTTGCTAGGGGAGGGCACCTCGGGCGCGCGGCTCGCCGCAAGCCTCCGCCGCATCGAGCGCCAGGCCCAAGCCGCAGGTCCTGTGTTGACTCTGGTCGCAGAGGCGCTTGAGCGCGTGCTCGCCGAGACTGACACGGCGCGGGCACGAATCGAAGAGGCGCTTGCGCTCACCGCGTTCGAACCCAAGGGGCTCGAGCGTACGGAGGAACGGCTGTTTGCGCTCCGTGGCCTCGCCCGCAAGCACAAGGTCCTGGTTGACGACCTGCCGGCCTTGATGGGCCGCCTCGAAACCGAGCTTTCAGCGATCGATCAAAGCGAGACGCGGAGCGCTGAGCTCGCCCGCGCCGCAGAGACCGCACGCAAGAGCTACGAGAGATTGGCGCTCGATTTGAGCAAGGCGCGTGCCAAGGCGGCGCAGCGCCTCGACATAGAGGTCATGGTCGAGCTCGGCCCCCTCAAGCTCGACAAGGCGAGCTTCATTACCAATATAGAGACTGTTTCCCTCACCGAGGGCGGCCCGAGCGGCGTCGACCGGGTGGCCTTCTTCGTCAGGACGAATCCCGGCACCGAGCCTGGGCCTTTGATGAAGGTCGCCTCTGGCGGCGAGCTTGCGCGGTTCATCCTTGCGCTGAAGGTTGTGCTAGCTGCCCGCGGCTCTGCGCCGACTCTGGTGTTCGATGAGGCCGACGCCGGAGTGGGTGGCGCGACAGCGGCTGCCGTCGGCGAGCGGCTCGCCAAACTTGCCGCCCGCGTCCAAGTGCTTGCCGTGACCCACGCCCCGCAGGTTGCCGCCGTCGCGCACGGTCATCTCCTGATCGCCAAGGAAGCGGTGCGCGGCCCGGAAGGGGAAGCCATGGCGACGCGGGTCGCCGTGCTCGAAGGTCCGCATCGCCGGGAGGAAATCGCGCGCATGCTCGCCGGCCAGACCATCACCGACGAAGCGCGCGCTGCGGCCGACCGGCTGATGAGCCGGTCTGCATGATGAATTATGAGCAAGAGCAAGACCAAGCAGAAATCTGGGGCCGACCTTTCGTTTGAGACGAAGCCTGCGGCCAACCTCGATGAAGCTGAGGCCGCGTCAGAGCTGAAGCGACTCGCCACAGAAATCGCCCATCACGATGAGCTCTATTACCGCAAGGACGCGCCGGAAATCTCCGACGCCGAATATGACGCGCTGCGTGCACGAAACGGCGAGATCGAGGCCCGCTTCCCGCATCTCATGCGCGACGACAGTCCCTCTTTGCGCGTGGGTGCAGCCCCGGTCGAGGCCTTCGGCAAGGTCGTGCATCGTGTGCCGATGCTCTCGCTCGGCAACGTGTTTGACGAAGAGGGTTTGCGCGATTTCCTAGACCGCATCAGACGTTTTCTTGGGCTTCAGTCGATCGACGGGCTCGCCTTCACTGCCGAGCCCAAGATCGACGGGCTCTCCATCACCCTACGTTACGAGAATGGAAAACTCGTCCAGGGAGCGACGCGCGGCGACGGTTACGAGGGCGAGAATGTCACCGCCAATGTCCGCACCATCGCCGACATTCCGAAATCGGTGGCAGCCAAGGCGTTCCCAAGTGCCTTCGAAGTACGCGGCGAAATCTACATGCGACACTCCGACTTCGAGAAACTGAATAGCGAACAGGCGAAACAGGGCCTCAAGGTCTTTGCCAATCCGCGCAACGCCGCTGCGGGTTTCGTGCGGCAACTCGATCCGTCGGTCACCGCTAGGCGCCCGCTCCGCTTCTTCGCCTATGGCTGGGGCGACGTGGAGCGCTTGCCTGCGGACACGCAGTGGAGGGTATACGAGGCCCTGAGCGATTGGGGCTTTCCGGTCAATCCTTTCATGCGGCTCACCAACAGCGTCGGGGAAATGCTTGAAACCTATCGGGAGATCGAACAGCGGCGGGCGGGACTCGGCTACGATATCGACGGCGTCGTCTACAAGATCAATCGCTTCGACCTCCAGGAGCGGCTCGGCTTCGTCTCCCGCTCGCCGCGCTTTGCCGTCGCCCACAAGTTTCCTGCCGAAAAGGCAACCACTGTCTTGCGCGACATCGACATCCAGGTCGGCCGCACCGGCGCGCTTACGCCGGTTGCGAAGCTCGATCCGGTCACGGTCGGCGGAGTTGTGGTGCAGAATGCGACGCTGCACAATGAGGACGAGATCGCGCGCAAGGACGTGCGCATTGGCGATACCGTCATCGTTCAGCGCGCCGGCGACGTCATTCCGCAAATCCTCGGCGTGGTTCTGGAGAAGCGGCCTAAGGGCGCGAAACGATTTGTATTTCCGGATGTGTGTCCGGCCTGCGGCAGCCACGCCTCGCGCGAGATCAATCCCAACACCGGGAAGGAGGACGCGGTCAGGCACTGCACCGGAGGGTTGATCTGCCCGGCGCAGCGCGTCGAGCGTCTCAAGCATTTCGTGTCGCGCAATGCTTTCGACATCGAAGGACTTGGCGAGAAGCACATTAAGGCGTTCTGCGCCGACGGCCTGATTCAGTCTCCGCCGGATATTTTCACGCTGGAGAAGCGCGACCAGCGCGCATCCTCGAAGCTCGCCAAGCGCGAAGGCTGGGGCGAGACCTCCGCGAAGAAGCTGTTTGCCGCCATCGAAGCGCGTCGCAACGTCAGGCTCGACCGTTTCATTTACGCGCTCGGCATCCGCCACGTCGGCGAGACCACGGCGCGGCTCTTGGCGCGCAACTATGGTACGGCCGACGCCTTCCTCGCCGCCATGCGCGAGGCGGGAGTCGACCGGGAAGGCGACGCCTTCGCCGCGCTCGACAATATCGAAGGCATCGGCCCGGCCGTCGCAGCGGCGATCGCCGACTTCTTTGCCGAGACGCACAATATCGAAGTAGTCGAGGACCTGCTGAAGGAGGTGACGCCCGCGCCCTTGGAGAAGGTCGAGCACGGCTCGCCCGTGTCGGGCAAGACTGTGGTGTTCACCGGAACGCTCGAGCGCATGACCCGCTCTGAGGCCAAGGCCCGCGCCGAGCGCCTCGGCGCCAAGGTGGCCGGGTCCGTCTCGAAGAACACCGACTATGTGGTGGCAGGCCCCGGCGCCGGATCCAAGCTGAAGAACGCTAAGGACCTGGGCGTGAAAGTTCTCAGCGAGGAGGAATGGCTCAAGCTGATCGAATAGAGGTCGGCACTACCCGTACTTCAGCTTCATAGCGATGATGGCGAGCGCAAGCGCAATCGTGATCGCATTGGAGATGATGATCGGCCAGTTGCCGATCAGGCAGCCGAACAGGAGCCAAAGTGCCACGCCGGCGGCGAAGGCTACGTACATAAAGAGCGAGATCGCCTTCGTCTCCTTGTGACGGATGATGTGCAGCGCCTGCGGCACGAAGGCGGCCGTGGTAAGCGTGGCCGCCGCGGCGGAGACGAGAATCTCGGTCGACATGTCTTCCGCCTCTTAAGGACCTTTCGGGCACCCTAACATTGTCATGGCCGGGCTTGGCCCGGCCATCCACGATTTTCATGCAATGGCACAGCCCAAGCCAGTATCAGCCGATTGGTGCCGTGGCGTGGCGGAGCCAAGCGCGGTCATTGCTTAAGAGTTGCGGCTCGATCTCGCGCCTGATGCGCGCGTGATAAGCGTTGAGCCATTCGCGCTCGAATGCAAGCAGCTGCTTGGGATCGATAAGGCGGCGATCGAAGGGGACGAGGGTCAGCGTCTCAAATCCCATCATTTCGCGCGAGCCACCTGGGATCTTCTCCGGCGGCGTCACCAGCACGAGGTTCTCGAGTCGGATGCCGTACTGGCCTTCAAGATAAAGACCCGGCTCGTTGGACAGGATCATGCCTGGCTCAAGCTCCACCGTTCCGAGCCGCGACAGCCGCTGCGGGCCTTCATGTACGCAAAGATAGCTGCCGACGCCGTGGCCGGTGCCGTGGTCGAAGTCGAGCCCCGCCTCCCACAGCGGCTTGCGGGCGAACGGATCGAGGTCTTGACCGCGCGTTCCCTTGGGAAAGCGCGCCGTGGCAATGGCGATATGTGCCTTCAGCAGCAGCCCGTAATGGCGACGCATCTCGGCTGTCGGAGCACCGATGGCGATTGTGCGCGTCACATCGGTGGTGCCGTCGCGATACTGCGCGCCAGAATCGATGAGATAGAGCGAGCCCTTCTGCAGCGTGCGCTTGTTCTTGGTGGTGGGCCGGTAATGGACGATGGCGCCGTTAGGGCCGACCGCCGAGATCGTGTCGAAGCTGATATCTCTGAGCTGGCCGGATTGGCGGCGGCACTCTTCGAGCTTGAGCGCCGCGGCGATCTCATCGATTCGGCCCATCTCGCCCACCTCGTCGAGCCAGGCGAGGAAGCGCGCCATGGCCACGGCGTCGCGCAGATGGGCGGTGTGCGCCCCCTTGATCTCGATCTCGTTCTTGATGGCCTTGGGGTGAAGGCATGGGTCTGCTCCGGCCACGAACTTGGCGCCTTCCGCCTCGAGCAATTGGCCGAAGCGGATCGGCGCCGTCTCGGGGTCCAGCCGCACGCGCGCTTTCTCCTGCCCGAGCGCCTTAAGCCTGCCTTCGAGCGCTGCAGGCTCGGCGAGGTCGACATAATCACCGAGGGCGCCCTTCACGTTATCGCCAACCTTCTCTGGATCGATGAACAGGGTCGGCCGCCCGTTGGCCGGCACGATCGCGTAAGCCAGCGCCACC
>JBKOWI010000013.1:0-5389 GCA_046724315.1 Pseudomonadota bacterium
GCCGCGCCAGCGTACCTCAAGCCGACCACGCCGGCCGCTGAGCGCACGTGAGGCCCCGGATGCCTGGAAGAAGGGCATAAGTATTTTCGGGCGGTAACAGCCAATTGCGCCTCAAGGCGAGCTGCGCGCCCGCTCCAGCACATAGAGACGGATCGCGGCCGAGAGACTGGGCTGCCGGCCTTGCAGCTCGCTCCGCCTCTGGTCGATTTCGCCGATCAGCGCCGCAACGGACTTGCCTTCGGATCGAGCAACATCGTTGAGCGCCTCCCAGAATTCATCCTCGAGCGAGACACTTGTCCTGTGGCGCGCAATGGTGAGTGAGCGTTTGTTGTGCGCGCGCGGCATTTCGATCCCTAGCGCTTGGGGCCGGTCATGTCCTCTGGCCTCACCAGCCGATCGAAATCTTCCGGGCTCACGTGACCTAGTCTCGCCGCTTCCTCGCGCAAGGTCGTGCCGTTCTTGTGTGCGGCCTTGGCGATCTCGCTCGCCTTGTCATAGCCGATATGCGGCGCAAGGGCCGTAACCAGCATGAGCGAGCGCTCGAGGTGCTGCTTCATTTGCGACCGATCGGGCTCGATGCCAACAATGCACTTCTCGGTGAAGCTGTCTGCCACGTCGGCCAAAAGCCTGATGGATTGCAGCATGGCATGAGCAATCACCGGCTTGAACACGTTGAGCTCGAGATGACCTTGGCTTCCGGCGAAGGTGATGGTTGTGTTGTTGCCCATCACTCGCACCGCCACCTGGGTCGCGGCCTCGCACTGCGTGGGGTTGACCTTGCCCGGCATGATCGATGAGCCGGGCTCATTCTCGGGCAGAATCAACTCGCCGAAGCCTGAGCGCGGGCCTGATCCCAAAAGCCGGATATCGCTTGCGATCTTGAACAGCGACACTGCCACGGTGTTAAGAGCGCCATGGGCGAAGACCAAGGCGTCGTGGCTCGCGAGTGCTTCAAACTTGTTTTCGGCGCTCACGAAGGGAAGCCGCGTCAGCTCGGCGATCTTGGCGGCGAATGCCTCGGCGAAGAGCGGACTCGTATTCAAGCCCGTCCCGACCGCCGTGCCCCCTTGGGCAAGCTCGTAAAGCCCTGGAAGCGTGAGCTTTATTCGTTCGATTCCATGATCGACCTGTGCCGCATAGCCGCCGAATTCTTGCCCCAAAGTGAGGGGAGTTGCGTCCTGCAAGTGCGTACGGCCGATCTTGAGGATGTCTTGAAAGGCTTCAGCCTTGTCCTTGAGGGCTTGGTAGAGTCGAGCGAGAGCGGGGTTCAGCCGATAGGCGATCTCCTCGGCGGCTGCGACGTGCATGGCAGTGGGGAATGCGTCATTCGAGGATTGGCCGAGATTGACGTGATCGTTGGGGTGAACGGGGCTTTTCGATCCGAGGGTGCCGCCTAAGAGTTCGCTTGCGCGGTTAGCGATCACCTCGTTCAAGTTCATGTTGGTCTGGGTGCCGGAACCGGTTTGCCAGACGACCAGGGGGAAATGAGCGTCGAACCTGCCTTCGATGACTTCATCGGCAGCCGCGGCGATCGCTGTTGCAAGGCGCTCTTCGAGGAGGCCGATGTCACGATTGGTGAGGGCTGCCGCCTTTTTGACCAGAGCAAGCGCTCTGATGAGGGGCTTCGGCATGCCCTCCTCGCCGATTCTGAAGTTCCGGCGCGAGCGCTCGGTCTGGGCGCCCCAATAGCGGTGGTGCTCCACGTCGATCGTTCCGAGCGAATCGGATTCGCTACGTGTCGGAGCTTTGGACTCGCTCAAGGGACCTCGCTTTTGAGGCATGCTCGGTTCTCCTGTGGATGGCGCTCAGCGACGGGGGGATTCTACCGTGCTTTGCCTGTGACCGAATGACCTACGGTGTCGATGGGGGTATAACATTGCCGAAAAGGGGTGGCACAACGCGCTTTCTGCAATGCGTTGCGGCCTTCTGCCGAGGAGCGCCCAAGGTTCTCGGGGTGTTTGGTCCGCGAAGTTGGGTGAGGAAGGCTAGTGGCTGAGGTTCCGGCAAAATTGGCGCTGCCAGCGCCGCGCGCCGAGCATATCTCTCTGCTCGTGGCGCGCACGGCTGCCCTCATCGTCTGCGCCATGGGCGGTGTTGTGCTCCTCGGCTGGCAAATCCCCGATCCGGAGCTCTCCCAAGCCTTGCCCGGTCTTGCCAGCATGACGCCGCATGCGGCACTCGGCGTTCTCGCCGCCGGCATCGGCCTGTTCTGCTTCACGTTCAGGGCGCTTCGTCCGCTCGCGAGGATCATCGGCTTTGCCCTCGTCGTCTTGGGGCTCGCCGTGATGACCCAAGATCTGCTCGGCTTCAACCTCGGCATCGATCAGGCTCTGGTTCGTGCCGACATTCTCTTGGCCGATGCGTCGTCCGGCGGACAACCTTTACATATGTCGCCTGGCATCACCGGCTCGTTGATCCTGTTCGGGCTGGCACTGCTTTACGCGAAGCAGGGGAGCATCTCCTCGGCATTCAGCCAGATCCTCGCGCTCATCATCCTGGCCCAGGTTCTGATCGTGCTGGCGGGCTACGCCTACGGCGTCGCCACCTACTATTATCCGTTCCCCTTCACCTCGATGTCGCTGTACGGCGCCATCGGCAGTTCTCTGCTTGCGCTTGGGCTTCTTGCCGCCTCTCCGGAATATGGCATTGCCGCCGCCATCGTTGAGCAGTCTCCGGCCGGCGAGATGCTGCGCAGGCTGCTTCCCGGAATCCTCGTGCTGCCGCTCGTCATCGGCTGGTTCGCCCATCAGGCCGAAGTGCACACCTTCTATGACAGCGCGGCCACTCTTGCGATCTTCGCTGTGGCCAGCATCCTCGTGCTTGCCGTGTTCGCTTGGACCACGATCGGCGCCGTGCGGCGCGCCGACCGCGACCGCAACGCGGCCCTCATGGAGCTGCGCGGCCAGCGCGAGTGGTTGAGCACGACGCTTGCCTCGATTGGCGACGGCGTGATCGCCACCGATCCCAACGGCAGCGTGCTGCTTCTGAACAAGATCGCCGAGCAGATGACCGGATGGTCGGGTCCTGAAGCGCGCGGTCGGCCGATCTGGGAGGTGTTCCGCGTCATCAATGAGAATTCGCGCAAGCCAGTTGACGACCCCGCGCTGAAAGCACTGCGCGAACGCGCCGTGACCCGGCTCGAAGCGGGCGCGCTCCTCGTCACCCGCGATGAGAAGGAGGTTCCGGTCGAGCATAGCGGTGCACCCATCGTCGGCTTCGACGGCTCGCTCGCCGGCGCCGTTCTCATCTTCCGTGACGTCACCGAGCGGCGGCGCACTGCGCAGCGCCAGAGCATGCTGGTCGGCGAGCTCAATCATCGCGTCAAGAACGCGCTCGCCATCGTGCAGTCCCTGGTGCAGGCAAGCCTCCGCCAGGCGACCTCGCGGCCGGCCCAAGCCATGGCGCAGACGCTCGCCGAGCGCCTGCAAGCGCTGCATCGCGCCCATGACCTCCTGCTCGAATCGCAATGGTCGGGCGCGAGCCTCAAGGCCATGGTCGAGCGCGAGCTCGATCCCTATCGCCGCGAGGGCGGTCCCAAGATCATGATCAAGGGCTCCGACGTACTGCTGCCGCCGCAGTGCACCTCGATCCTTGCGATGACGCTGCACGAGCTTGCCACCAACGCGGTGAAATACGGCGCGCTTTCGCACAATAACGGGCAGCTCGGCATCAGCTGGAAAACATCGCGCGGCAATCGCCTGCTGCTGACCTGGGAGGAGAGAGGCACCCTCATTCACGTGCCGGCGCGGCGCAGCTCCAATGGCGGCGGCTTCGGCATGCAGCTCATCGACAAGGGCATCCGTCACAACCTCGGCGGCGATACCAAGGTCGAGTTCAGGCCGACCGGGCTCTATGTCGAGATGAACGTGCCGCTCGAGACCTCGAAGGAGCCGCGCACCAAACCGCAACAAAAAGCGCCGGCGGAGGTCTAGAGCCTATTCAAGCGCGCTGATCGCCTCGTTGGCATGCCGCAGGCGCTCCGAGAAATCGCGTGTCAGATTGCGGAGGATGGTGATCATAATGTTGGGATGCTCAGCCGCGAGTTCCACGAGCTGATCTACGGCGAGTCCGTAGCAAATCACCTTCTCGTCGGCTACGATGTCGGCCGAGCGTTTGCCGCCGTCTAGCAACGCCATTTCCCCAAAGCTCAAGCCCGGGCCGATCGATGCAACCCGCTTCTTGCGGCCATTTTGTCCTTGGACTCTGATCTGCACGCTGACTGTGCCGCGCGCCACCACGAAGAACAGCTTGGCTTCCGCTCCCTCGCGGATGATGACCTCGCCCTTCTCGAAGACCAAGGGCCTGACGATGGGTTCGATCAGCCGATAGTCCTCGGCGCTCAGCCCTTTGAGCAGGTCGAGCTCGGAGAGCGCAAATTTCGTCCCGGATCCCTTCGACGAACCTGCCAACAACCGGTCCTCGCACCATTCGAGCGCGGCGTCGGTGTCGCTGAAGATGCACACCGCGCGCCTCTCCTCCTGAGCACCAAGCTCGCGGGCGAGCGTGCCAAGCGGACCGTCGTCGGCGATAGACGCGAAGACAAGCTCCGCTCCGCTATCGGCAATTGAGCGCGCTGCGCGTGCAATCAACTTGTGCGCCGAGGCATCGGCCAGATGCACGCGTTTAAAGTCGACGACCACATAGCGGGTTTCGGCGGCGAGCTGCGCGATGCGCCTCAACAATTGCTCGGTCGAGCCGAAGAACAGGGCGCCCTGTGCTTCGAGCACAGCCACTTTGTCTCCCTCGCACGCCAGGACCTCGCGCTCATCGGGCGTGCGCAGGCGATTTGAATGCACGAGGTCGCCGCGATATTCGCGCCTGATTACGCTCCGGACATTGGTGCGATTGTTGAAGGCGTGCAGCTCGAACTCCTTCGAGATCTCCTGGCAGACGCGGATGCCGCGAAGGCTATTGCCATGCGAGTCAATGGGGGGTGCGAATACGCCGATCCCAATCTGGCCGGGAATGACTGCAATGATGCAGCCCGAGACCCCGCTCTTGGCCGGCATGCCGACCTCGTACGCCCATTCGCCAGCATAATCGTACATGCCGCAGGAATTCATCACCGACAGCACGTCGCGCACATATTCCGCCTGGAACACTTTCTTTCCGGTGATTGGATTGGTGCCGTCATTGGCGAGCGTCGCCGCCATGATGGCGAGATCGCGGGTGGTGACGTTGACCGAGCATTGGCGGAAATAGAGGTCGAGCACGTCGTTTGGATCGCCTTTGATCATGCCCGTGTTGAGCATCATGTAGGCGATGGCGCGATTGCGGTGGCCTGTAGCCTCCTCGGAGCGAAACACCGCCTCGTCGATACCGAGCGGTCGCCCGGCGAGATCGCCGAACAGCGCGAGCATGTTGGCGGTACGCTGTTCCTGTGATGCTC
>JBKOWI010000081.1:0-4711 GCA_046724315.1 Pseudomonadota bacterium
GGGCTGTCGAGACTGAAATCAAGCCCGTCGCTGTTGCATTCCTGCGGGTTTGGGTTGGGACAGTTCGGGTCAGCAGGATCGCCGTTGAAGACTCCAATCATAAGTTTCAATTGATCGCTGGGCCGAACGGCAACGCGCACGGCGGGGGTCGCTAATGGATAGGCGGGGCCGCCTCCCGGCAGATCGGCAGCGGCAATTGAAGGCCACCCCCAAGTGCCATTCAAGAAATAGGAATAGCTTTCGGAGAGGATAAATTCCATGTCGGCGGCGAGCTGGCCGATCTTGACGGCGAGCTTGTCGCTGAAGAGATGCTGCTCGAACCACATCTCGTCGAGACGCGTCGCGGGTGTGGCCTCGAGATTGGATACCGGCATCAGACCGTCGATATTATCGGCGGTGATACTGCGGCCGTGAATCTGGAAGGCATTCATGTGAAAGCAGAGGCCCTTCCACAGGCCAAGCTTCTTCATGTCGGCGTCAAGATGCATGTCGAGCACCCCGTCATAGGTGACGCCCTGCTTGAACCCACCCCAGTTGCCGAACGACTCGCCATAATAGATGCCGCTCAGCATCACTCCGTTCTTGGCAAGAGCTTTACGCACGCCACCCGGGTCGAGCTTGAATGCGGCATCGTCAGGAATGCCGGTGTCGGTCACATCGCAATCGGCGCGCGCCCGGGGAGGCGCTCCGCAGATCGCAACGACAATGGCCAAAAGGCCGATGGCCCGCAGCATGAAAGCGCCCCAGACCGGATTACTCCGGCCAGCGCGTCTGCTTGACGATAGCATTCTAGCTAGCCCCTCAGGCGAGTTCGGCCTGGCAATCATAAATTTAAGCCCCCCTTCACGTTTTTAGCCCAATTTCACATTTGACGCGCGGCCGCTGGCGTCAATGCTGTTCTCCACCTCCGTCGCCTACCGCTTTGCTTTCCTGTTGCACCTTGTCGGGACTGTCGAAGCTCGCCGAGCCTTCGAATTTGATGGCCTTCAGGTCGAGCGTTGCCACCGCGCGCTCGAGCGACTTCGTTTGGTCGAGCAGAGCGTCGATTGCGTGCTGAACCACGGCGTTGCCCTTGTCGTTGTCCTCGCCAATCATTTGGTCATAGGACTCGGTGGTCAGCGCCCGGAGATACAGCGCGTTCATCGCCTCCATGGTGGCGTCGAGCTTGGCCCTCACCTCAGCATCAACCTCCGGCGACTTCGCCTTCACCAGGTCCGAAATGCTCGGGCCGGTAACGAGCGACCTGTCGGCGCGGCGATAGGTGCCGAGATAGACGTTGCGGATGCCTAGCGCGTCGAAGAAGTGCGAGGCATGCGTGTTGTCGGAGAAGCAGTCCTGTTCCTCCTCGGGGTCGTGGATCATAAGGCCGAGCTTCATGCGCTCCCCGGCGAGCTCGCCGTAAGAGAGACTGCCGAGCCCCGTCATGATCGCGGTGAGCCCAGCCTCGTCGCCGCCATCCATAATGTGCTTGCGCGCGTCGCCGCCAAGCTCCCATTGCGCCGCCATCCAGGCGAGGTCATCGACGAGGAGATCAGTGGCGGTGCGAAGATACTCAGCGCGCCGTTCGCAATTGCCATTGCTGCACTTCTTGAGGTCGTAGTCGCTCGCCGGGCGATTGCCGTTACCCGGACCCGTACCGTTGAGGTCCTGGCCCCACAGCAGAAACTCGATGGCGTGATAGCCGGTGGCGATGTTGGCTTCGACGCCGCCTGCCTCTTGCAGGTGGTCGGCCAGGAGCTCCTTGGTGATCTTCGATGTATCTAGCTTCTTGCCGCCAACGATCAGCGTCTTGTTGGCGACGACGTTGGCTGTATAGAGGTCGTTCTCTGCCGACTCTGTGCCGTAGGACGCGGACACATAATCGATCAGGCCTTCGTCGAGCGGCCAGGAGTTCACCCTGCCCTCCCAATCGTCGACGATGGCGTTGCCGAAGCGGAAAGCCTCGGTCTGCATGTACGGAATGCGCGCGGCGATCCATGCCGCACGCGCGCCGCGAAGATTGTCCTCGGTCGGCTTGGCGAGGAAGGCGTCGACTGCGAGCTTGAGCGTGCGCGCGGTGTCGAGAGAGTCGCCGTAGGCCGCTTGCGCGATATCGGCGTAAATTTTGAGCACATCCTTCGGCGTGGGATCGGCGAAAGCCGGTGACGTCCCGGTGCCGGCGGCAAAAGCAACGCAAAGAACGGCGGCGGCAAGAGGCCGGGCAAGCGCAAATCGTCTGAACATCAGCATCCCTTGTTGCCGAAGCTTGTCCGCGGTCTTGGCGAGCGCCAGCAAACAACATGATTGCGACGGCCCTCCGGCCTACGACCTCGGGGCCGCCGCAAGGTTGAGATGAGGAGGCGTCCGCGCTTTCGCTTGGACGCCTCGGGCGCCGGGCTGGGCGGCCGGTCGCCTTGTCAAAACCTACCGCGGACGATAACATGCATAAAGTGAACTCTTTTCAGGAGAATTATTGCACGCAGTGCACCTCAGAGAAGTCGATGCCAATTTGCTGGTGACGCTCGACGCGCTTCTCGTCGATGCGAGCGTCACCCGCGCCGCCGAGAGGCTCGGCCGGAGCTCCTCCGCGATCAGCCATGCCCTTGCCAAGCTTAGAGAAGTCTTCGCCGACGAGCTGTTCGTGCGCGCCGGCCAGAAACTCGTTCCGACTGCCAAGGCGGTCGAGCTTGCGCCGACGGTGCACGTCATCCTAGCCGGCATGGAGAGCCTGCTTCGGCCGAGCAAGCCATTCGACCCGTCACTCGCCATCCGTGACTTTTCGGTGGCGGCGAGCGAGGCTGCCGAGCTCATTTTGCTGCAACCTCTTCGTCAGCGCCTCAAGCCTTTGGCCCCGAGTGTGCGCGTCGACTGGATGCCGTTCCATCGCGAAGACAATATCGATGCTCTGCGGAATGGGCGCTGCCATTTCATGATCGACATCGAGGGCGTGCCGGTGCCGGCGCCTGACATCCGCGTGCTCAAGCTGTTCGACGACAAGCTCATCACGCTCGCGCGAGACGGCCATCCCTTGACGCGGCGCAAGACTGCCGATCGCTTTGCCACGGCTGATCACATCGAGGTGAATTTGCTTCCGGCCATCGAGCCGATCAATCGCGCGGTTGCCGCCGACAAACTTGCCTGCAACGTCTCCTCGCGCGTGTCCTCGGTGCTGGTCGGGCTCCTGCTTGCGCTGAACAGCGATGCGCTGATCACGCTTCCTGCCTCGCTCGCGCAGATTCTCGAGAAGCAGTTCGGGCTCGTGCGCGTTCACCAGCCGTTCGGCCCAATTGCCTTCCCGGTAAGATTACTGTGGCATTCGAGCTATGATCGCGATGAATGCCACGCCTGGGTGCGAGGCGAGCTGTCGGCGCTTGCCGGCGGGATCGCCGACGCGGTCTAAGGTGACACAATGAGCGGGATGCTGCGGCGGTCTTCGGATCTTTGCCGCGGGCTTTTCGTCCTTATCGTCATCGCCACCAGCCTCTTCTTGTCCCCTCCGGCTTTCGCGGCGGAGCCTTCGGATATTGAGAGCAACCTCAGCATCACGATTGGCGGTGCCGAAAAGCAGCTCTCGCTCGCGGAGGCGATGGCCGCGCTCAACATCCCGGCGGTGAGCATCGCGCTCATCGATCAGGACCGCATCGCGTTTGCCCGCGCCTATGGCGACGGCGTTACGCCGGACACGTTGTTCCAGGCGGCGTCGCTGTCGAAATTCGTCGCTGCTGTCGGCGCGATGCGCCTGGTCGATCAGAAGCGCCTTTCGCTCGACACTGACGTGAATGCGGCACTCACCTCTTGGAAAGTCCCTGCCAACGCCTTCGACAAGGATCATCCCGTTACCTTGCGCGGGCTCCTCAGCATGACCGGAGGGATCGGTGTGCCGGGATTTATCGGCTACGAGCTCGAAGTCCCACTGCCGACGCTGACGCAAATTCTGAATGGTGCGCCCCCGGCAAACTCTCCGCCAGTCACCGTGATCGCCGTCCCCGGCAGCGCCTATCACTATTCAGGGGGCGGCTATGAGATCATGGAAGCACTCATGGTCGATACGCTGCATGCGCCCTTCCCTGAAGCAATGGACGCGCTTGTGCTGAAACCGGCAGAGATGGCGCACAGCACCTTCGCGCAGCCGCTGCCTCAGGACCTCGCCGCCATGGCTGCAAAAGGCCATTACGGAGACGGCAAGGAATTGCCCGATGGCTTCCGCGTCTGTCCCGAACATGCCGCCGCCGGACTTTGGTCCACGCCCTCAGACCTCGCTAATCTTTTGCTGCTGGTTGGCCGCGCCTGGCGCGGCGAAAGCCGGCTGTTTCTCGCGCCGGAGACAAGCCGGGAGATGCTAACCCCGCAAAATGGCGGTCCTTATGGGCTCGGAGCGCCTATCCGCGACATTGCCGGCACCCTGGTCCTCATGAAACGTGGTCAAAATGTTGGCTACCAAGGCTACCTGATCCTGCTTCCGACAGAAGGTCAGGGACTGGTGGTGATGACCAACTCCGATAACGGGTCGATTCTAGCCGAAGCCCTGATCCGGCGGGCAGCCCAACTCTATGGCTGGCCGTCCCTCGGCCCTCTTCCCGACTGACGCCGACCGCGGGCTCTGGTTTCTGTCATAAGGCTCGATTACGATAGGGACGTTACCCGTTTGCCGAGCGGGTTCCCCGGAGGAAACAAATGCGTGCATGGTTCCGCGCCGGCCTGGTCGCCGCGCTGTTCGTTTTCGTCTCCACCT
>JBKOWI010000130.1:0-18115 GCA_046724315.1 Pseudomonadota bacterium
CGGGGTCTGAGGATCGGGCTCCGGCGTGACTCGCAATTTGCCATTGGTGACCTTGGTGAATTCGCTTTCAAATCTGTCGTCCGGCTCGTCGAATGTCTCGACGATGTTGTTGATAATGTCGGCCGGAATCGTGCAGGCATGGGCGTAGCTGGCGCCTAAGAGCCAAAGGGTGGCGGCGAGAGTGCCTAACCTTATTGAGCGAGATCTTGGGGGCACTTTAGGGCGCGCAGCGAAGTCCAGTCGGATTGTGGAGTGTATCCGCCCGATTTGCGGAGTCAAAGGAGCCTAGAAAACATTTATGGCGATTTACGAACTCGAGGGCATAAAGCCCGAGCTTCCATCCGACGGAGTCTATTGGGTCGCCGACACCGCCGCGGTGATCGGGCGCGTGCGTCTCTGTTCCGACGTGAGCGTCTGGTACGGCTCGGTGCTTCGCGGCGACAATGAATGGATCGAGATCGGCGCGCGCTCGCAAATCCAGGACAATGCCACACTCCATACCGATCCCGGCTTTCCGCTTACCATCGGCCATGACTGCGTCATCGGTCATAACGTGGTGCTGCATGGCTGCACCATCGGCGACCAGAGCCTGATCGGTATGGGGGCGATTGTCTTGAATGGGGCGCGCATCGGGGCGAACTGCCTAGTCGGCGCTGGCGCGCTCGTCACCGAAGGCAAAAAATTCCCGGATGACTCCGTGATCCTCGGTGCACCGGCGAAGCTCGTGCGCGAGAGCGACGAGAAAGTCAGGGCCATGACGGCCCGTGCCGCCGATGTCTATGTCAAGCGCTGGAAGCGCTACGCCACGGGGCTCACGCGCATTGGATGAGCACTAGCGGCAAGTGGCAGTTTTTCATCGACCGGGGCGGTACCTTCACCGACATCGTGGCACGGACGCCTGACGGCACGCTCGTCACGCGCAAGCTACTCTCGGAAAATCCGGAAGCCTATGAGGATGCGGCAATCGCCGGCATCGCCAATCTGCTCGGCTCGCCGCGCGGGCGTTCGCTGCCATCGCATCTGATCGCAAGCGTCAGAATGGGCACGACCGTCGCCACCAACGCGCTGCTGGAGCGTAAGGGCGACCCTGTGCTGCTCATCGTCAGCGACGGATTCCGCGACGCGCTTGAGATCGGCTATCAAGCGCGCCCCAAAATCTTCGCCCGCCGCATCGAGAAGCCTTCGATGCTCTACGCGCGCGTGGCCGAAGTGCCTGAACGCGTACGGGCCGACGTCATGGTTGAAAGAAAGCTCGACCTCGACGCGGTCCGCTCGGCGCTCAACGCGGCTTACGCCGACGGTATAAAGGCCGTCGCCATCGCCTTCATGCATTCTTACGCCTACCCCGCGCACGAACTCGAGGCGGCACGCGCTGCCTGCGAGGTGGGTTTCACGCAAATCTCGGCGAGCCACGAGGTGAGCCCGCTCGTCAAGTTTGTCGGGCGTGGCGACACCGCCGTGGTCGATGCTTATCTCTCGCCGCTGCTCCGGCGCTATGTCAACCGAGTGGCCTCCGCGTTGGCGCCGGGCAACTTCAACCCAACGCTTCTCTTCATGCAGTCTTCGGGAGGACTAACGTCGGCAAGCTTGTTCAGAGGCAAGGACGCGATCCTGTCGGGGCCGGCTGGAGGCGTCGTCGGGGCGGTCGAGACTGCCAAGGCGGCTGGCTTCACCAAGGTCATCGGCTTCGATATGGGGGGCACCTCCACGGATGTCTGCCATTACGACGGCGCCTATGAGCGGACCTTCGAGAGCATGGTCGCGGGCGCGCGCGTGCGTGCGCCGATGATGCTCATTCACACGGTTGCGGCCGGTGGCGGCTCGATTCTCCATTATGATGCTGCGCGCTTTCGCGTCGGCCCCGATTCTGCCGGCGCAGATCCAGGGCCATTGAGCTATCGCCGCGGCGGCCCGCTGACCGTCACCGATGCCAACGTGATGACGGGCAAGCTTCTACCTGGATTCTTTCCGCACATCTTTGGCGCTGGCCAGGATCAGCCTCTCGACGCCGAGGCCGTGCGCAAGGCCTTCAACGCGCTGGCCCGCAAGCTCGGCGATGGACGCGCGCCGGAGGAAATCGCAGACGGCTTCATCAAGATCGCCGTCGAGAACATGGCGAACGCGATCAAGACCATCTCGGTGCAACGCGGCTACGACGTCACCGAATACGTCCTCAACTCGTTCGGCGGCGCCGGCGGGCAGCATGCTTGCCTCGTTGCCGACGCACTCGGTATCAAGACAGTGTTGATCCACCCTCTGTCGGGCGTGCTGTCTGCCTTCGGCATGGGGCTCGCTTCGCTGCAAGCGACGCGCAGCAAGAGTGTGCTGAAGCGCCTCGACGATGAGGGGCTTGCCGAGACCGCCAAGCTCCGTAAGCCTCTGGAGGAAGAAGTCCGGAAAGAACTGTTGCAGCAAGGCGTCGAAAGCGGCGCGATCATCACCATCGCGCAGGCGCATCTTCGTTATGCCGGGACCGACAGCTCACTTCCCGTTCCGGTCGCGAGCCTGCGCGGCATGCGCGCCCTGTTCGAGGTCGAGCACCAACAGCGCTTCGGCTTCATCAGCCCGGACAAGGATATTGAGATCGAGGCGCTCGAGGTGGAGGCCCAAGGCGGCGGAGAGCCGATCGAGGAGCCCGAGGTCTCGACCGAGCCAACCGCGCCTCTCAAACCGCATGCCACCACAAAGTTGTTTACGGGCGGAGGCTGGCACGACGCGCGCGTCTTCGTCCGCTCGGACCTCGCGCCCGGTCAAGAGATCGAAGGACCCGCGCTGATCATCGAGGACCATCAGACCGTCATGGTCGAGCCTGAATGGAAGGCCCAGCTCACGCAGCGCAATCATCTCCTGCTCGCGCGCATCGCCAAGAAGAAGGCTGCGCGCGTGAGCAAGCGCGTCGACCCCGTCATGCTCGAAGTGTTCAACAATCTCTTCACCTCGGTCGCCGAGCAGATGGGCTACGCGCTGCAAAACACCGCGCGCTCGGTCAACATCAAAGAGCGGCTCGATTTCTCCTGCGCGATTTTCGATGCGCGCGGGAGGCTGATCGCCAATGCCCCGCATATCCCGGTGCATCTCGGGTCGATGGACCGGAGTGTCGAGACGGTTCGCCGCAAGCTTGGCGACAAGCTCAAGCCCGGCGACGTGTACATGTTGAATGCACCCTATAACGGGGGCACGCATCTCCCCGATATCACCGTGGTCACGCCGGTGTTCGGTGAGAACAGCCCCGACCTCCTCTTTTTTGTCGCGGCGCGTGGGCATCACGCCGATATCGGTGGCATTGCTCCTGGCTCGATGAGTCCCAAGGCGACACGCATCGAGGAAGAAGGCGTCTATATCGATCCATTCAAGCTTGTGGCCAAGGGCCGCTTCCGCGAGGAGGAAGTCTTCAAGCTTCTGACCGAAGCCTCCTACCCTGCCCGCAATCCTTCTCAAAACATCGCCGACTTAAAGGCTCAGGTCGCGGCCAACGAGAAGGGTGTCCTCGAGCTTCGCAAGATGGTGCGTCATTACGGACTTGCCACGGTGCTGGCCTACATGCGCCACGTGCAGCACAACGCAGCGGAATCTGTGGCGCGCGCTATCGCCAAGCTCAAGACCTCACGCTTCGCGGTCGAGACCGACCAGGGCAACCTTATCAAGGTCGCGATCAGAGTCGATCGCAAGGCGAAGAAAGCAGTCGTCGACTTCACCGGCACGAGCAAGCAGACGGGAGATACGTTCAATGCGCCAGAGCCGATCACGCGGGCTTGCGTGCTCTACGTTTTCCGCACTCTGGTCGATGAGGACATTCCAATGAATGCCGGCTGCCTCAGACCAATCAAGATCGTGGTGCGGAAGCGATCGATGCTGAAGCCGCGTTATCCCGCCGCGGTCGCGGCAGGCAATGTCGAGACCAGCCAGACCATAGTGAACTGCCTCTATGGCGCGCTTGGCGTGCTCGGCTCCGCGCAAGGGACCATGAACAACCTCACTTTCGGCAACGAGCGCTTCCAATATTACGAAACCATCTGCTCAGGCGCGCCAGCCGGCGAAGGTTTCGATGGCGTCCCCGCCGTGCAGACGCACATGACCAACTCGCGGCTCACCGATCCTGAGGTGCTCGAACTGCGTTATCCAGTGCTGCTCGAGCGCTTCGAGATCGTGCGCGGATCGGGCGGCAAGGGGACATGGCACGCTGGCGATGGCACGCTCCGCGTGATCAGGTTCCTGGAGCGAATGGACTGCGCGATTCTTTCGGATTTCCGCCAGGCAAGGCCGTTCGGACTTCACGGCGGAGAAGAAGGCCAGGCCGGCGAGAACTGGGTCCGGCGGAAGAGCGGCCGGCTCGAACGGCTGAAAAACTCTGACCAGACCGTGCTCGAGCCCAGCGAAGCCATCATCATCAAAACGCCAACCGGTGGCGGCTTCGGCAAGAAAAGCGACCGGCGCTGAGGCGTCATTATTTTGCGCTAAGCTGGCGTTGTGTGATGCCCTTGGGGGACAAACCCATGGCTAAATCAAAAAAGGCGAAGGCGCATGGTTCGGGCGAAACTTCTTCGCCGGTCAACGTCCCCCCGGTCGTCGCCGCCACCGTTGAATACGAGAACTGGCTGCGTGAGCGTGTCGCCGTGGTTGAGTCTGATCTCCGGCAGAAATACACGCAGATGCGGAAAGAGCCATTCGCGTTTTTGCGCGCTACGTTCTATCGGTGGAGCATGCTGTGGCCACAGGTCTGTCCCGGCCTCGCGGACGCGCCCGAGCTACTCGCGATAGGAGATCTGCACGTAGAGAATTTCGGAACTTGGCGTGACCTCGAGGGCAGGCTCGTTTGGGGCATCAACGATTTCGATGAGGTCGCGGAGATGCCCTATACGATCGACCTGGTGCGGCTGGTCACTAGTGTTATCCTTGCCAAGCGGCAGAATGAGCTTGCCATCGACGCGGAACACGCAGCGGACGCTGTGCTGGAGGGCTACTCGCAATGGCTGGAGACCGGCGGCGGTCCCTTCATCCTCGAGGAAAGCCATCCTGGATTGCGGGCAATGGCCCTGAGCGCCGAACGGGATCCCATTGCGTTTTGGTCCAAGTTGAAGGATTCACCTCAACTCGAACCACCAAAGCGCGTTCGCCGGTTGATGGACCAGTCGCTTCCCGGTGGAGTTTCGGAGATCAGATTCTTGCATCGTGTCGCAGGCATCGGGAGTCTCGGCCGGCCACGCTACGTTGAGGTGGGCAGTTGCAACGGCGGCAAAATTGCGCGCGAAGCGAAAGCGTGGCTGCCTTCGGCCTGGAGTTGGGCCAGGGGACGCGTCAAGGAGCACGCTTATTCGGTGCGAATGCTCAAGCATGCGGTGCGGCAGCCCGATCCCTATTATTCCGTCGAGGCCGGTTGGGTGGTTCGCCGGATCGGACCACATTGCGGGCGCATCGAGCTCGGTCAATTCCCCAAGCGTCGCGACGAGCGGCTGATCTTGAGAGACATGGGCCGCGAAACTGCCAATGTGCATCTCGCGAGTCCTAAGCGGAGAGACGAGATCTTAGGCGACTTGGCAGACCGCAAGCCGGGCTGGCTCGTCGAAGCGGGGCGCGCCATGGCCGAGGCCACCGAACAGGATTGGGAGAACTTTCGCACGTCGCAATTCGCACGCGACAATTCTTATGCGGAGAAGGAGCCAGAACACGGCGGATAGGCGGAGCGGCTCTTCTCAATTTGAATCGATCTCGGTGATCTCCATGACGATCGGCGCGTGGTGATGCGCCGTGTGCGCGCCGAATGGATTGCCTTTCACCTTGACGCTCTTGCCGACCAACTGCTTGAGGCTTTGCGCGACGGTTTCGTCGGAAGAATAGATGTGGATAGTGTCGGCGCTCTCGACCTTGTCCATCTCGTCCCCGCCGCTCAGGCAAGCCGGAGTTGACAAGGTGAGGATGTAGGCTTTCTCCGGACGGTCATTTGCATCCTCGAAGGAGCCGAGCGAGAGAATTCCCTCGGCCATCTGCCCATCCCGATTCGCCTGCAAGCACCCGCCCGAGGCGGCAGAGGCGCCGATCAATGTCGCGAGCGCGAAAGCAGCAAGCCCCAGTCTCATGTGTTACTCCCCGCGAGCATCATAGCGAGGAATAGCGCCGTGGGTAGCCTGGAAGCAGCATAAGAAAGGGCGCGGGACAAGAGATCCCGCGCCCTCGTTTTTCGTTGCCTCTCTACTCGTCGCCCGTTGACCGGGCACGTTTCGAGGTCAGGCGGTTGAGCCGCTGCCGCGACGCTCAGCCATGAACTGGTCGAACTCGGCCTTGTCCTTGGCCTGACGCAGGCGCTGCAAGAAGGCCTGGAACTCGTCGACCTCCTCCTCGAGGCGCCGCAAGGTCTCCTCGCGATACTCGTCGAAGGCGCGGTTGCCGGTCGACCTAAGCGGGCTTACACCCCGCCGCCAGCGCATCACCTCACGCCCGAACTCGCTGTCTTTCCACTCGCGTTTCCAAGCTCCGCATCCCATGCGTCCACTCCAGATCAGATAGGCCAAAACGCCAAGGCCGATAGGCCACCAGAGGAGAAAGCCGACGATCATGGCTGTGATCCATGCCGGCTTCCCATACTCGTCTAAGGTCGCAACCACGTGCATCAGGGGTCCTTCCTTCCAGTGTGAATGTAATTCACATTCACATAGATGCCCCTGCCCTGTCCAGAGTCAAGGGGCGACACAAAATGTGATTGGGAGCGCGCGTTTTGTCCCGCGCCAACGTCCACAAAAAAATCTTAATCTTCGACAGGCTAGCCTCATCTCGGGAATGAGGAATGCTGCGTCAACGGGGGCGTTCGTTGAACTTTTTCAGCCGAAAGCTTGTGGCCTCGGCCACGGCATCAATGCTGCTTGGCACTGGTCTCGTCGTGAGCAGCGCAACCGCTGGCTCGCTTAAAGATGCAAAGCCGAATGATCGCGTGGCGTCTGCCCATGCCTTGCCGATCCAGGGCATCGACGTGTCGTACTGGCAAGGCGACATCGATTGGCAGAAGGTGCGCGATGCCGGCGTGAGCTTCACCTACATCAAGGCGACAGAGGGCGGCGACCGAGTCGATCCGAAGTTCATCGAAAATTGGGAAGGTGCAAAGCGCGCGGGCGTGGCGCGGGGCGCCTATCATTTCATTTATTGGTGCCGTCCGGCCAACGAGCAGGCGCTTTGGTTCATGCTGAACGTGCCGGCTGATCCTGATGCGCTGCCGCCGGTGCTCGACCTCGAGTGGAATAGCCATTCAAAGACCTGTCCCGGCAAGGTTGCGCGCGACACAGCGCTCGCCAAGATCAAGGTCCTGCTCGATGCAATGCAGGCTCACACAGGCAAGCGGCCGATCATCTATACCGACCCTGTGTTCCACCGCGAGGTGCTGCAAGGCGAATTTCCCGAGTACCATTTCTGGCTGCGCTCGGTCGCGGCCTCGCCGGAGCGGCTCTACGGCGAACGGCCGTACGCGTTTTGGCAGTTCACCACGACGGGCAAAGTCCCTGGTGTCGAAGGAAAAGTCGATCGCAATAGCTTCAACGGCACGCAACAAGATTGGGAGAGCGTGCTGAAATGGCTGCAAGCCGGCGAATAGCTGGCGCCACCAAATACGTGCTTCGCTTGAGCACGCGCCACCTCTCCACACGGGAGACGGCGGCATGACATTGCCCAGTCCCTACACTCTTTGAAACAGACTGCTTTTTCAATTGCTTACATTGCGGCGCTACGCATGATCCTGTAAGCGGGATTGTGGCTCGCTTGCGCCCTTCGGAGGTCATCATGAGAAAATGTCTCGCCACCGCGGCAGCCTTCGCTGCGCTTTGGCTGAGTCCTGCCGCGGCTGAGGAGCCAAGCGACATTCTCAACGTCTCGTATGACGTCTCGCGCGAGCTCTATGCCGACATCGACAAGGCATTCGTCACGAAATACAAGGCCGAGACAGGAAAAGACATCACCATCAACCAGTCGCATGGCGGCTCATCGAAGCAGGCTAGCGCGGTTCTGGACGGTCTTCAGGCGGACGTAGTCACGTTCAATCAGGTGACCGATATCCAGGTTCTGCACGATCAGGCAGACCTAGTCACTGCGGATTGGCAATCGCGCTTCCCCAACAATTCGGTTCCCTACTACTCGCTGCCGGCATTCCTCGTGCGCAAGGGCAACCCGAAGAACATCAAGGACTGGAGCGATCTCGTCCGCGATGACGTGAAGGTCGTGTTCCCCAATCCCAAGACTTCGGGCAACGGCCGTTACACTTATCTTGCGGCCTACGCCTACGCGCTCGAGGCGAACAAAGGCGATCAGGAGAAGGCGAAGGAGTTCGTGCGCAAGCTGTTCGCCAATGTGCCTGTGTTCGACACTGGCGGCCGTGCGGCGACCACTACGTTCGTCGAGCACGGCATTGGTGACGTGCTCGTCACCTTCGAGGCCGAAGTGCAGAGCATCGGAAGCCAGTACGGCAAGGACAAGACCGATCTCGTGATCCCGCCGGTCAGCCTGCGCGCCGATTTTCCCGTTGCCGTGGTCGACAAGGTGGTCGATGAGCGCGGCTCGCGCAAACTCGCCGAGACCTATCTGCAATATCTCTACACGCCCGAGGCGCAGGAGATCATTGCTGCTCACTTCAACCGCCCAATCGACAAGGAGGTTGCGGCAAAGCACGCGAACGATTTCGCCAATGTGCGTCTGCTCACGGTCAAAGACGTCTTTGGCGGTTGGCAAAAGGTGCAGGAAGAGCATCTCGCCAATGGCGGTATTCTCGACCAGCTCTACGTGAACCGCTGAATCCTTGTATCAGGGCTGGCGCTGAGCGCTCTTGCCGTCGCCCAAAATTCCGAGTCCTTTCAGATAAATCAGCATCGTGCTTTCGAGAATCTCCTCAGGCTTCATCGGTACTTTGTGCGCCTGTAGGTCGTTTTGCGCGAACAGCGTCGCAACGCCATGTGAGATCGCCCAGATGTGCAGGCTCATCAATTTGAGCGGCGGACGCTCGGCCTCGGGGACCTGACGGCAGAGTGCGGCTGCCGCGTGCTGTAGCACATCGAAAGCGCGCTCGGCCGCGGGCAGCGTCTCGACCTCTCCGCCCGGAATCGCGCCGGTCTCGAACATCACGGTATAACTTGCCGGCTCCTCGCGGGCGAAGGCGAGATAGGCCTTGCCGAGGTTGTCGAAGGCGGAGAGCGGCGTGGGCAAGCCATTGTTCCACGCCATGTCGAGCCGCGCGGCAAAGCGCTCAAAACCGTTTTTGGCGACCTCGGCGAGAAGCGCGTCGCGGTCGCGAAAATGCCGGTAGGGCGCTGCAGGGCTGACTCCGGCAAGCCGCGCGGCCTCAGTCAGGCTGAAGCCGAAGGCACCATGCTCCTCGATCAGCTTGCGAGCGGCCTCTAGCAATACCTCTTTGAGGTTGCCGTGATGATAGGAGCGAGGTCGGCGCCAGCCGCGATCTGGAGGATTCATGTAAAGGGCTTTTACATGAAGCCACGCGGGACTGCCAAGGCCGGGAAAATCCACGAGGTTGAGCCTAGCGGCATAGCGTCGCCGTGTTAGTTTCGCCTCATCATCGGCCAGCTGGCGTGATGAGACGGCATCGGGCCGGGCAGACGGGAGCCTTCATGAACCAGCGTGAGACCTTCGAGCCGGCCACCGCGAGCAGGCAGGATTGGCGCGCTCTCCTCTCCACCTTCGGGCCAGTCGTCGCCGGAATTGGAAGTGTTCTCGTCGCCAATGTTTTCCAGCAGACGCTCTTCTCCGATCTCCACAACTACCCGCTCACCATCCTTCTCTTTGTTTGGCTATTCGGCATGATGATGTGGTGCGCCTTCGGTGTGGTGCGCCATGCCGAGGCGGTCGCCGAGCGCCTCGGAGAGCCTTACGGGACGCTCGTGCTCACCCTCTCGGTCATCATCATCGAGGTGGCATTGCTCGCAGCGATCATGCTGCACGGCCAAAACAATCCGACGCTCGCACGCGACGCAATGTTCGCCACCCTCATGATCGTGTTGAACGGCATGGTTGGGACCGCGCTGCTGATGGGCGCGCTACGCTATTGGGAGCAGGAGTACAATCTCGCTGGAGCCCGCGCGTTCCTCGTGGTCATCGCCTCGCTCGCGGTCTTCGCGCTGATCATTCCGAACTACACCAAGACCGAGCCCGACCCGAGTCAGGCGCCTATGAAGGCGGTCTTATTCGCCTCCATTACCGTCCTATTCTACATCGTGTTCGTCATTATCCAGACGGCGCGGCATAGAGCCTTCTTCGCGGAACCTTCGCACAGTCATAGCCACGAATCCGATGCGCTGCATGGCGGTAGTAGAGGTAGCTCGCTCGCCTTTCATGTGGCGTTGCTTTTGCTCACGCTGATTCCGATCGTGCTGCTCTCGAAGTCCCTCGCCATCATCGTGGATTTCGGCATCGAAGATCTTGGATTCCCTGCGCCGCTCGGCGGCGTCATGATCGCGATCCTCGTTCTCTCGCCGGAAGGGCTGACCGCTTTCCATGCGGCGCTGGTCAATCATTTGCAGCGTGCGGTGAATGTGTGCCTCGGCTCGGCCCTAGCCACCATCGGACTTACCATCCCCGCCGTATTGATCATCGGTCTCATCACCGGCTACGAGGTGCATCTTGGCCTTGACGAGGTGCAGACTGTCCTCCTCATCCTCACCCTTTTCGTCAGCGGGCTAACCTTCGGCGGAGTTCGCACCAATGTGCTGCAAGGCACGGTGCACATCCTCTTGTTCATTGTCTATGTGGCGCTGATCTTCAGCCCCTGAGCGTCAGCCCTTATGGCGGGTCGGATCGTGACCGTAGGTATTGCGCTCACGGATCTGCCCGTCTCGGCCATGGAGGAATGCCTCCGTGCGTTCCTTCCGGGCAATCGACTTCGCCTTTTCCCAGGCTTCGCTCTGGGTCTTGAACACGGCAAAGGGCTCGGCCGCCCCCTCCTCCTTCACCGCCCATCGATTCCCAAGGCTGACCACGTGCTGGTTCTTGCCCATGGCCTTCCATCCCCCGCCAGCTGACCGCTTAACTATAGTTGAGCCGGCTTCGTTACAGAAGCTAAGCCAAGCGTTTGGCGGTGTGCTACATGAGCCCTCGACATATCCCGCTTGCTTTCTCTCGCCGCCTCAAATGGAAGCCCGCCTTACCCCGAAAGAGCCCCTCAAGATTGGCTGGCGCGAATGGGTAGGCCTGCCTGACCTCGGAGTTGGCGCCATTAAGGCCAAGATCGACACCGGAGCCCGCACTAGCGCGCTGCATGCCTACCAAATCGAGCCATTCCGCCGGGGCGGCGCATTATGGCTTCGCTTCAAGTTGCACCCGATCCAGCGAAGCGAGGCGAGTAAAGTTACATGCGAAGCGCGCGCCATTGACGAACGCACGGTCCGCAACTCAGGTGGAGGGGTTGAGCGCCGCTACATCGTGAAGACATTGCTTAAGCTCGGCGAACAGGCCTGGTCGATCGAGCTCGCACTCGCCAATCGCGACCAGATGGGCTTCCGGATGCTGCTTGGCCGCACTGCGCTCGAGGGCCGCGCGCTGATCGAGCCCGGCCGCTCCTACCTTCTTGGTGCACGCCCGCCGAGGCCGCGGCCGCGGCGCGCGTCTCCTTTAAGGCCGAGCAAATTACTGCGTTAACAATCGAGCTCGGCCAAGAGAATCCCAATGAAGATCGCGTTGCTCGCGCGCAATCCCCATCTCTATAGCCACCGCCGTATCGTCGAGGCGGCGCGCGCCCGCGGGCACGACATCGAGATCATCAATACGATCCGCGTCTCGATCAACATCACCTCGCGCAAGCCTGCTCTTTATTACCGCAAGCGGGCGCTGGACAACTTCGACGCGGTAATTCCGCGTATCGGCGCCTCGGTGACGTTCTACGGTCTTGCCGTGCTTCGGCAGTTCGAGATGATGGGCGTTTATCCCTTGAACGAGTCGGTTGCCATCGGCCGCTCGCGGGACAAGCTGCGCTGCCTTCAGCTCCTCGCGCGGCGTGGCATCGGACTTCCAGTTACAGCCTTCACCCACGATCCGCGCCAAGCCGAGGACATCATCGACCTCGTCGGCGGACCGCCGGTCGTCATCAAGCTGCTCGAAGGAACGCAAGGCATCGGCGTTGTGCTCGGGGAGACCGTGAAATCAGCAAAGTCGGTGATCGAGGCGTTTCAGGGCGTGAACGTCAACATCTTGGTGCAGCAGTTCATCGCGGAGGCCGACTCGACCGATATCCGCGCGCTCGTGATTGGCGATCGCGTGGTGGCCTCGATGAAGCGGCAGGGGCCGCCGGGCGAGTTTCGCTCGAACCTGCATCGCGGCGGCTCGGGCGAAAAGGTGCGCATCACCCCGCAAGAGCGAAGCGCGGCGGTCCGGGCAGCGCGCACGCTCGGTCTCAATGTCTGTGGCGTCGACATGCTGCGATCGAAAAACGGCCCGCTTGTGCTCGAGGTCAACTCATCACCCGGCATCGAGGGGCTGGAGAAGGCGACCGGCATCGACGTGGCAACCCCGATCATCGAGTTCCTCGAGTGCCACGCAGCCCCGAATAACACTCGAACCAAGGGCAAAGGCTAACTCCGGTTTCGCCCCATACTCGCCCGCTGCGACAGGAAAGCTAACCGCCTGGCATGTTCCTGCGGTAAATTCCGGCACGTTCAACGGGAGATTTACGCAAATGGCCCTCAAGCGTGCCTGCAGTAGTAATGCCATTTGTTGGATTTTCTCTTTCTCGATCATGGCGTTACTCACGATCACGGTTGGTAGCGGCTCTAGCAAAAGCGAGGAGAAGAAGCCGTCGCCCTGCACTGAAGACGCCATGATCGTGTTCGATGCCTCCGGCTCAATGTCAGGCAACCAGACTCTCGGGATTCCTAATTCGCAAGCGCGCATTGATGAGGTCCGCGCGGCCTTGGCTCAGGTCTTGCCGAGCGTCACCAAGTTCCGGCGAGTCGGTCTCGTCACCTACGGGCCAGGGCCGTACAACCAGTGCAACGTCAAGGTCGAGTTCCCACCAACGCCGGACGCTGCCCAAGCCATCATGAGCACGGTCAACGCCTTAGTGCCGGCGGGCAAGACACCGCTCACCTCGGCCGTAGAGCAGGCGGCCCAGGTGCTCGACTTCAAAAAGAAACCTGGCGTAGTCGTGGTCGTGACTGACGGCGAGGAGACTTGTGGCCGATCGCCTTGCGCGCTTGCCAAGCAGCTCCAGATGACCGCTCAGCAGCTCACTGTTCACGTCATCGGCTTCCGCTATGAGAGCTTCTCATGGACCGGCGAGAGCAGCGTGATGGACCTGATGTGTCTCGCCGACGAGAACCACGGCCTCTACATCAAGACGAATAGCGAGGAAGAGCTCGTGGAAGCGCTCGAGAAGACGCTCGATTGCCCGATGATCTCGCAGGCCGCGCCCACCTCGCTCACAAAGTAAGCTGGCGCCTCACAGGCCCATGGCTTTGTGCGCTTCGGTCATGTGCTGCATGCAGCCCGCTTTATCGCCCTTCTCCATGGCTGCCTTTGATTGATCGAGAGCCGCCGTTGCCTCCTTCTGCTTGGTTGGATCGGTCATCTCGGCGATCAATTTATCCATCTGCTTCATATGGGCATCGGTGCAGAGGTCCGCGGCATAGGCGGGGCAAGCGGCCGCTGTGGCAGCTATTGCTACTGCGAAAGAGATTTTGTGCATGGCTTCCTCCTTCCGGGTTTGACCGAGAGGGTCGCATCTCAAACGCGCAACGGGCCGGTTTGGAATCCGTTGCGAACCAGAAATTTTTGCCTCGGGCCCGGAAATGCTCATAACTTTCAGCCGCGACTTTTGAGCGGTTGACGGGCAAGGGCACAGGCGCGCTCTATGCGGCGAGTTCAGGAGGGAGCGGTTAACATCATGCGGCGCGCAATCACTATTGCGGTCATTGCGCTTGCTGCATGCTCGCTCAAGGGAGCTTCCGCCGAGGATCAAAGCCTGCTCAAGGAGTGCTGGACGCCGCAGGTTTTGGCGGGCACTACCCAAGAACTGAAATCGAGCCGGACTCCATTCCATCTTGATTTTCCGGCGCTCAAACAGGTGCCTCCTCTCCCAGTGACGCCCGTGCCGCAAGAGCTGCGTGGCTCGATCAGGGCCGTCGAGCTTCCTCCCGGCGTCAAGCTCATCGCGCTGACGTTCGATCTTTGCGAAACCAGCAGCGACATCGCGGGCTATGACGGCCGCATCGTCGATCTTCTTCGCGCTCAAGATGTGAAGGCCACGTTCTTCGCCGGCGGCAAATGGATGGAGACCCACCGCGAACGCGCCGAGCAACTCATCGCCGATCCCAACTTCGAGATCGGCGGCCACGGATTGCGCCATCTCGACCTGTCGCATGTGAGCGACCAAACCCTACAGGACGAGATCCGCTTGACCGAGACAGCCTATACAGAGACACGGAGGGGCCTGCTCACAAAGCAATGCGCGGCAACCGCGCGGCCGCAGAGTCCCATTCCAGAGCAGATGAGCGTGATGCGGTTCCCCTACGGTCGGTGCAACGCGAAGTCGCTCGCCGCGGTGGCGGACGCTGGACTGCTCGCGATCCAGTGGGACCTCATCACCGGCGATCCCGACCCGCACCGCTCTGCAAGGGCCATTGCCGACACGATCCTGACCAAAGTCCATCCTGGAGCGATCATCGTTGCCCACGCCAACGGGCGCGGCTGGCATACCGCTGACGCCCTCGCGCTTGCCATCCCCAAGCTCAAGGAAGAAGGCTATAGCTTCGTGACGGTGAGCGAGCTGCTCAAGGCAGGAAAGCCTGTGGTAACCGCGAGCTGCTACTTGAACAAGCCAGGCGACAATACGCGCGTCGCTCACGCTGCCAAACGCGACGGCGCCCCGAATGCCCTCTCAATTTTCGATCACCCCTATTGAGCTCGGCCGAGCACGGCTCGTGGCGCTTGACCCTCGCGGCGTTCACGGGCTCGCGGCCGCAATCGTGGACATGCCGCCATGGTCCGTAATGAATTATTCCGCCGACCTCATGGCCCGGTTTCTCTCAACGGCTGACGGTTGTGTTTCGCGTTACGCGGTCGAGATCGGAGGCGAACAGTTGGGAGCTGTCTCGGTGCGCTCACCTTGGCTCAAGGGGCCTTATCTGGAGCTGCTCGCGTTGTTGCCGGTAGCGCAAGGTCAAGGCATCGGCTCAGCCATTCTCACTTGGTTCGAGCAAGAAGCGATCGAGCACGGCTCGCGTAATCTCTGGGTGTGCGCCTCGTCATTCAATATGCGCGCCCTGCGCTTCTACGAGCGACACGGTTTCGAGCATGCCGCAGCTTTGCCCGGGCTAGTCGCGGACGGCTATGAGGAGATACTGATGCGCAAGTTCCCGCTTGGCGGCAGTCGATGACCGGGCGTATGCCTGCCAGCTATTGCGCTTGAGAGCCTGCCCCGCTGGAAGCCTTGTCTGCGGGCGCTTCAGATTTGTCGCCGGCACCTGCGTCGGCGTTGTCGTCGCCTTGGTCGCTTGGCGCTGAATCGACGAAGAGTGTGCCGTCTTCGATCGAAGCCGACTCATCGCCTTTCATCTCGTATTGCTCGCCGCTATCGAGTCCTATGGTGCAGCCCTTGTCGCATGGGGCATCAACCTCGGCTTGCGGCTCGACGGTAAGCTCCTTGTTGTTGCCGTTGACGGTCACGGTGATGGTGTGGGAGTCGGCGTCCATATTCGAGATGGTGAGCGCCTCCGCCGGAAGAGCCAACAGCGCTGCGAATGCGCCAAGGCTTAAAATACTGACGGTCCTCATCCTTTCGTTCCCTCCAGAAAACGGCGAACCTTTTTAGCGGGCCCCGCCCGTGCCTCATGCTTCGGCGCCGCTCCTAGCCCATAACAGCGCCTGGATTGTGTTTCTGCAGCGGCCAAACTGTGCAGTCGAGACCCCGCAATTCCGCCTTTTTACCATCTCCACCTCGACCGTTTGAAATTGTTTCGCGACCCCGAAAAAGAAATCGTGCTCGGAGCGGCGAACCGGAACTCGTTGGCGGCGTTATTTGGCTCGCACCGCACCGAAGAGAGGTTGTGCAGTGCAAAAGGGGAAACGTCTTTCAAGGAGGGGCCGTACCGACGGTATGGAACGCCCTCTGGTCCGGAAGGAGCTTCCGATGGAATTCACGGCCTCTGTGACCGCCGTCATGGCAATAGTTTCCTTCGGCTTTCTCGCCGCCATTCTCCTTGGAATGATTTAAAGCCTCAGCGGTTCTCCGAGCATTTGAGCGATCGTGCGTCTTCCACGCAAGCTGTGGGACGCCTCCCGCGCATTTTGCTGGCCCCTACTCTGCTGCGTCGGCCAATAACTTGGGATCGTAATTGAGGATGGTACCGAGCCAGCGTTCGGTTTCCTCGATGCTCCAGCCCTTACGCCCCGCGTAGTCGGCGACTTGATCGCGCCCGATCTTTCCCACGCCGAAATAACGGCTCTCGGGATGGGAGAAATAAAGGCCCGAGACGGCGGCCGCTGGCCACATTGCATAGCTCTCGGTCAGCTTTATCCCCGCCGCTTTCTCAGCGTCGAGCAACGCGAACAAGGTACCCTTCTCGGTGTGGTCGGGCTGGGCGGGATAGCCTGGCGCTGGCCTGATGCCGGCATAGTCTTCGGCAATGAGTTGCTCATTCGAAAGCTTCTCGCCAGGCGCATAAGCCCAAAGCTCTCGGCGCACCTTCTCGTGCAAAGCCTCGGCAAAGGCCTCGGCAAGACGGTCGGCAAGCGCCTTGATCATGATCTTGGAATAATCGTCATTGGCGCGCTCGAACCGGCGGGCCACCTCTTCCTCGCCAATGCCGGCAGTCACGGCAAAAGATCCGACATAGTCGGCGAAGCCTGTCTCCTTCGGCGCCACGAAATCGGCAAGCGCCAGATTGGCACGCGAGCCGTCGCGCGCCATCTGCTGGCGCAGCGTGTGCAGCACGGCAATACGCTTGGTGCGCCTATCGTCTGCATAAAGCTCGATATCGTCACCCAGGCTGTTCGCTGGCCAGAAGCCAACGGCGCCATTTGCTGTCAGCCACTTCTCGTCGATGAGCTGCTTCAGCATGGCTCGCGCATCGTCATAGAGATTGCGCGCAGCCTCGCCGTATTTGTCGTCATCGAGGATGCGCGGAAACGTTCCCTTAAGCTCCCAGGCATGGAAGAACGGCGTCCAGTCAATGTAGCGCGCCAGCTCGGCAAGATCGTAAGCCTTGAACGCGCGCGTGCCGAGAAACGTCGGCTTGGGCGGCGTATAGACTGCCCAGTCGAGCTTGAGCCGGTTGTCGCGAGCATCGGCAATCGAGGTGCGAGCTTTCTCGGCCTGCCCACGCGCATATGAGTCGGCCATGCGCGCATATTCCTCGCGCACTTTCGCGATCGCTTTCGGCCGCCCTTCGGGCGACATCAGGCTCGATACCACGCCGACCGCGCGGGAGGCGTCGGTGACATAGATCGCCTGGCTCTTATGATAGTTCGGGCTGATCTTGACCGCTGTGTGCACCCGGCTCGTGGTGGCGCCGCCAATCAGGAGCGGCAGGTCGAAGCCTTCGCGCTCCATCTCGGCCGCGACGTGGCACATCTCGTCGAGCGACGGCGTGATCAGGCCTGACAGTCCGATGATGTCGACTTTTCGTTCGCGCGCCGTGTCGAGGATCTTCTGCGCCGGCACCATGACGCCGAGGTCGATGACGTCATAATTGTTACACTGAAGCACGACGCCGACGATGTTCTTGCCGATGTCGTGCACGTCGCCCTTCACTGTGGCGAGCAGGATCTTGCCGGCCGACGGCTGATCGGCGAGGCCGAGATCGCGCTTCTCCTGCTCCATGAAGGGCATGAGGTAGGCGACCGCCTGCTTCATCACGCGGGCCGACTTCACCACTTGCGGCAGGAACATCTTGCCGGAGCCGAACAGGTCGCCGACCACGTTCATGCCGGCCATCAGAGGACCTTCGATGACATGCAGTGGGCGCTCGACCTTTTGCCGCGCTTCTTCAGTGTCCTGCTCGATATAGGTGCCGATGCCGTGCACCAGCGCATGGACCAGCCGCTCCTCTACGGGCTTCTCGCGCCAGGAGAGATCGACCTCTTTCTTTTGCGCCCCCTCGCCCTTGAAGCGCTCGGCAGCTTCGAGCAGGCGATCAGTGGCGTC
>JBKOWI010000041.1:0-5231 GCA_046724315.1 Pseudomonadota bacterium
CCTCAGGCGCTCCCCACGCTTGCCGCCGTTTCTTTTGCCGAAAGCTCGTTTTTCCCCATTCCGCCCGACGTGGTGCTCGTGCCCATGGCCCTCGCGCAGCCGCACAAGGCGCGGCTCTACGCGCTCGTTTGCACCATCGCATCGGTGCTCGGCGGCATTCTCGGCTATGCCATCGGGGCATTCCTCTACGACACGGTCGGGCATTGGCTGATCTCGATCTATGGCTATGGCGACAGCGTGGAAGCCTTCCGCGCGGCCTACGCCAGATGGGGCGCGTGGATCATCCTCATCAAGGGCATGACCCCGATCCCCTACAAGATCGTGACCATCGCCTCGGGCTTCGCCGGCTACGACTTTTTCATGTTCGTGGTGCTGTCCATGATCACGCGCGGAGCGCGGTTCTTCCTGGAGGCGGAGCTTCTCCGTCACTTCGGCGAGCCGATCAGAGAATTCGTCGAGAAGCGCCTCACCCTCGTCACCACCGGCTTTCTTGCGGTACTGGTAGGCGGCTTCCTCATCGCTCGATATGCGTTCTAGGATGCGAATACCGGAGGATCTGGCGGGCCGGCTCATGCTCGTTTGCGCGGGCGTGTTTGCCATCGCCACGGCGACGATTCTGGCGGCGCATGCCTTCGAGCGCATCGGGGGCTATGCGCCATGCCCGCTCTGCCTCGAGGAGCGGTACGCCTACTATTTCGGCGTGCCGGCGAGCTTCATCGCCTTCTTTGCCGCGCGCGCCAACGCGATCCCTGCGGCGCGCATCCTGCTTCTCCTTGTGGCACTCGCCTTTTTGATCAATGCAGGACTCGGCATCTACCACGCCGGCGTCGAGTGGAAGTGGTGGCCGGGCCCAACGACATGCGCTGGTGGCTTCGACCTGAAATGGGGCGAAGGCGGGGTCGCCGACACGCCGATCATCCGCTGCGACGAGGCGTCATGGCGGTTCCTTGCTCTGTCCTTTGCAGGATGGAACGCCGTGATCTCGGCGCTGCTCGCCATTCTGGCAGGCTGGGGCGCAGCGCTGCGGCGCTAAGTCCGAGTCCTCACGCAAAAATCAACCGAGAATAATTGGCAGGCGGGCGACGCGCGCTGCTAGGGAAAGGCGGCATGATGGTCCTTGGCGTGATGCTGGTGGCCGTGGGCCTGATGGTCGCAATAGCTCTCGATAAGAGACTTGGATGAATTGGTCGACGTCTCGCCGGGTTGGCTGACTAAGCTCACCACGCGGTTTTAGGCGCGGCTGGACAATCCGCCGGAACTCGTGGGATTTCGCGGGCGTTCATGCAGACGTCTGAGGGTTCCCACAAATGACGGAGGGGTAAATGGGCTGCTCGATGTGCGGGGTCTCCTGCGATAGTCCTTGCGCCATCATCTGCTATTCGGATTGTTCGGTGTGCTGGGTGGATGCGCCGGTCATGGCCGCAAAAATGGTCGTAGACATCAAAAGCGATGTGCTGAAAAGCGGCCGTGAACTCAAATTGACCGGATCGACCGAGGTTCGCTTTAGCTGCAACGAAATGCCGGTCGACCGCCTGCTCGCCTTTTTTAAAATTGGCTTATCCGGAAGGGCGAATCAGTAAGCCCGCCGCGGAAGCCAAGACCGTCAGCAAAGCAGCCACCGGCACGCTCGACGAGGTGATCAAGCAGATCGGATTTGACGCTGCGGCCGACTGAGCGGGCTACGGCTCGAGCTCGGTATCCCAGTAGAGGTAATCGAGCCAGCTCTCGTGCAGATAGTTTGGCGGGAACAGTCGCCCGTTGCGGTGAAGCTCGAACACCGTGGGCCGGTAGGGCTTCAGCGCCGGATACATCTTCGCTTCGTGGGGCAGCTTGCCGCCTTTCAAGAGATTGCATGGCGCGCAAGCGGTGGTGACGTTGTCCCATCGCGTCATGCCGCCACGCGAGCGCGGCACGAGATGGTCGAAGGTTAGGTCCTGATCGTCGCCGCAATATTGGCAGGTGAACCGGTCGCGCAAGAACACGTTAAATCGCGTGAATGCAGGGTAGAGCGCCGGCCGCACATAATTCTTGAGCGAGACGACGCTCGGAAGCTTCATCTCGAAGGATGGCGACCTGACACTGCGATCATATTCGGAGACGATATTGACGCGGTCGAGGAACACGGCCTTGACCGCGTCCTGCCAGCCCCACAGCGATAGCGGGTAATAAGAGAGCGGCCGATAATCCGCGTTTAGCACGAGTGCAGGAAAAGTGCCCGGAGCAGCGGATGCCGTTGCGACGTTCAAGCCGATAAATCCTCTTGCGCTTGCCCGTCGCACTCGGGTTATGGCGCGGCATACTATAGGCCCATGTCATGAATGTGAAGGGCCCTACATGCTGTGTTTGCGTATCGTCACACGGAGGAGAATGAGCAACGGCAAGTGCCGTTGAGCGAGCAGGAAGAGGCGAATCACGCTGCGCTACCGGAATGCGGTTCGGCGGTCGTGCCGCGATCTCAAAGGCCGCATTTGGACCTTCGGCATCTACGATCGATGGGAGGGCAAGTTTAAGGATCGGCCAGCGGAATCGCGCGTTAGTTCCGCAAGACCATCCTCTTTAAAAGACCGATCCTGAATGGAAAAGCTCCTGGCGTGGCTTCCCGAGAGGCCGCAACCCCTCATCGTTCGTTATGGCACCACCGCGATCATCGTCGCCATATGCTTTGCTGTTCTGCGGCTAGTCCAACTCCAAAGCGGAGTCGACAGCTTCTTCCTGATGTACCCGGCTGTGTTGCTTGGAGCTCTTTTATTCGACAGAGGTTCCGGTTTCTTTGCGGCCCTCTTGAGCACGGTACTGATCGTCATTTTTCTTCCCCGCCAGGGAGGAGTCATTATCCCCCCATCCTATTGGTCACCTGTCACACTATTCTTGCTGATCGGTCTTGCGCTCGCGGCTCTCAGCGAAGCCCTGCGCAAAGGATGGGAGCGCGCGATCGAAGCCGAACGCGCCAAGGACCTGCTTTACCGAGAGCTGCGGCATCGCACGAAGAACGATTTCGCCATGGCTGTCTCCGTCCTCAATCTGCAAGCCCGTACCCAGATCAAGCTAGAAATACGTCAGGCACTTGCGGATGCGGCGAGTCGGTTACACGTGTTGAGCAAGGCGCATGAGCAGCTTGAGCCCACCGACGAGCGAAGTCCGGTGCGGATGTGCGACTATCTCCAAGCACTCTGTCGGTCGCTGACGGAGTCGATGGGGTCGGAGAAAGCGGACGTCAGCGTCGATTGCGATGAAGCAGAGTTTCCGGTCGAGCGTCGATCCCTGTCGGCCTCATCGTCAACGAGCTTGTCACCAACGCGTTCAAGCACGCTTTCGTGCGGAACGAAAAGGCGCCATCTCAGTCGCTCTGCGGCGCGGAAAGAACTATCTGCTCTCCGTTACCGACAACGGCAAGGGATGTTCCAAGTCGGCGACGAGCGGGCTCGGATCGCAACTCGTCGAGCTATTGGTGCGCCAGCTGGAGGGCAACCTCGAGCGCACTGAGGCGATGCCCGGATGCCGCGTTCAAATCGAGTTTCCGGAAAGAGCTTGACTGCTGGGTGCTGCGGCAAAGGCTTGGCGCAAGAATGCGCCGCCGAGCCTCAAGCCCTCGCCGTCGATGCCGTGACCGATTCCCTCCGACACGTGCCACTCGACTGGAAGGCCGGCATGGGCAAGCTGCTCGCGGGCGAGAAACAGGGCGTCGACGGGAATGACCTCGTCCATGTCGCCATGAACGAGCAGGATCGCGGGCGCTGAAGCCGGTTCCGTGGGTAGCGCTTCGACCGTTGCCAGCGCGCCGGAGTAGCCGACGATGGCGGCCGGCGCTGGATTGCGCTTCAAGCCCACGGCGAGGGCGATCATTGTTCCTTGACTGAAGCCGACCAGACCGAGCACGCGCGGCCCGAGTCCGAGCCGCTTCAGCTCGGCGTCGAGAAATGCGTCGAGCGCCGGCGCGGCGCGCTTCACACCGGTGGCAATCATGCGCATGTCGCCGAGCGATAGGTCGAACCACTGCTTCCCCATGGGCGCCGCGCCGCAAGGCTCAGGCGCGTGCGGAGAGACGAAGGCGGCATGGGGCAAGAGCTTCGCCCATTCGCGTCCGAGACCAATCAGGTCGTTGCCGTCGGCGCCATAGCCGTGGAGGAACACCACGAGCTGCCTTGCGGCGCCGCCGGCAGCCGGGGGCAGTCTCGGTCCATCGAGGGGGAGTGCCATTCAGCTAGCGCTTACTTGGGCTTGTCCTCTCCGGCTTCGTCGGAAGAGTGGGCGTTGAGTTGGCCGTAATTCTGAATGCCGATCTCGTTCAGGAGATTGAGTTGCGTCTCGAGGTGGTTGATGTGGCCCTCTTCGTCGGCCAGCAGCTCCTCGAACAGATCCATGCTCACATAGTCTTCTTCTTTGCGGCAGGCGGCACGCGCCTCCATGTACAGCGCACGGGCTGAATACTCTGCCTTGAGGTCGCATTCGAGGACCTCCTTGATGTTCTGGCCGATCATCAAGGGATCGATGTGCTGCATATTGGGGAAGCCTTCGAGGAAGATGATGCGATCCACGAGCTTGTCGGCGTGGTGCATCTCCTCGATCGATTCCTCGCGCTCCTTTTTGGCAAGCTTGGTGAAACCCCAGTCCTCGAGCAGGCGGTAGTGCAGCCAATATTGGTTGACGGCGGTGAGCTCATGCGTCAGCGCCTTGTTGAGATACTCGATGACGCGTGGATTGCCCTTCATTCGCTAGTCCTCCTATCAACCTTCATGACCATCATACCCGTTCTCGTCCCGTGGGCTAGGATTCCTCGAATGGCCCGTGATGGGGCATCGACGCCGGCGTGCCTGGGCCCTCCTCGTCATAGGCCACCATCAGCTTGGAGATAAGCGGGAAACAGTTGCCGCAAGACGGGCGCTTGCCGAGATGGCGGTAGATAAGGCCCGGCGTGAGCACCACGAACGGATCATTGGTGCGGAGCGATGTGACCGCTTCGGCAATGTCCTTCGAGGTGATGAGGGTGCAAGAGCAGACGATCATGCCGGAGCAGCACTCGTCTTCCGGCGCAAACCGTAATAGGCCCACAGCATGCGTGCAGCGACTGCGCGCCAGGGACGCCAGGCTTCGGCGAGCTCCTTCATCAAGACTTGGTCGGGCCTAGCCTCAAGCTCAAGGGCATCCTTGACCGCCACCTGAAGCGCAAGGTCGCCTGGCGACCACGCATCGGCTCTCGCGAGACAGAACAGGATATAGATGTCGGCTGTCCA
>JBKOWI010000162.1:0-4303 GCA_046724315.1 Pseudomonadota bacterium
CCCATGTCGAGGCCGCCCTCGCCGGCAAGCGCGTCGCCGATGCCGTAGAACACCTCGGAGAGACCTTCGGTGGGATTTGCGACGAGCAGCGGCGGCGTCTTACCGCTTTCGATGTCGATGAGCAGCGCCTCAGAGAGCGGATGAGGTGCAGACTTGGCGATGTGGGTCTTGAGCGTCTGGCGCGCGAGCTTGCGGTTATTCTCATTTACCGCATGGCGCGCATATGCGTCCGCCACCCTAAGCGTCGAGGGATTCTTCTTGAACGCCTGGGCGAAAGCCTGGCGGGCGATGTCGTGCTTGCCGGCCACGTCGGCGATCAGAGCGCGGTGGTAGCGCTGATAGAACTGGGCCCAGTCGGCATCGCTCAAGCTGTCGAGCGTGGCGAGCGCATCGTCGGGCTTGCCATCGGCCTGCTGCACCCAAGCGCGAGCAAGTGTCGAGGTGAGGTCGGCGATCGGGCCTTGGCGCGCCGCGGCGAAATGCTCGTCGGCCCCCTTATAGTCACCCTTCTTGAATGCCTCGCAGCCGAGCAGGAACTGGCCGATGCGGTGCGACGGCTCGATCTTGACGAGCTGGTTGGCGAGCTCGATGGCGCGATCCCAATGGGCCGAGGCCGCTTCGAGCAGGAAAGCCTGCTCGAGAATGATCTCGTTGGCGGGATCGCCGGCGAGGGCCTTGGAATAGAAACCGGCGGCGGCCTCCGTGTCGTGGTCACCGCGCGCCAGGCGCCCCGAGAGATAGTTGCCGAGCAGCGTGCCCTCGTCGTCGGTCGGTGGATTATCCGACACCACCTCCGAATAGGCGGCCGGAGACCCAAGAATTGCGGCAACGAGAAGAGATCTCAGCGCCCAACGGCGCAGAGTCGCGCTTTTCACGATCGTCATATGGCTTCGGCTGTGAGGCCGCCCCAAGAAGACACGGTTGGATTGATCCCCCGTAGAAGGTTGGTAGGAACCCTAGCCAAAGGTTAGGCGCTTTTTATCCCCAAGCAAACCCTAAGCTTCCTGACGCCTAATCGCGGCGCGTTTGTGGCCATCGCCGCGACATAGCGGCTGCCGCCTCACATATTGACGTAATTCGGCCCGTCACCGCCCTCAGGCGGTACCCAAGTAATGTTCTGCGCGGGGTCCTTCACGTCGCAAGTTTTGCAGTGGACGCAATTCTGCGCGTTGATCTGGAAGCGCTCGCGATCGCCCTCAGCCACCACCTCATAGACCAGAGCCGGGCAATAGCGTTGAGCCGGCTCGGCATATTCCGGCAGATTGCGCTCGATGGGAATTGACGGACCGGCAAGCCTGAGATGCACCGGCTGGTTCTCGGCGTGATTGGTTCCCGACAGGAATACGGAGGATAGAATGTCGAAGGTAAGCACGCCGTCAGGCTTTTCGTACTCGACCTGTTTTTCCGTCGCCGCCTTGTGCAGGGTCGCGTAGTCGGGCTTCAGATGTTTCAGCGTGTGGCCCAGGAACGGGAAGACCGTGTTGAGCCACATGTCGATGCCGCCCAGCATCACGCCGAGCCGCGTGCCGAACCGCGACCAGAGCGGCTTCACGTTGCGCACCTTCTTGAGCTCCTTGGCCATGACGCTTGCCTGCACGGCCTGAGGATAGGCTTTGAGCACGTCGCGCGAGCGCCCGGTGTCGATGGCTGCAAACGCGGCTTCTGCAGCCATCATTCCGGAGAGCATGGCGTTGTGCGAGCCCTTGATGCGGGGCACGTTCATGAAGCCCGCTGCGCAGCCGATCAGCGCGCCGCCCGGAAACGCGAGCCGCGGGATCGCCTGGAAGCCTCCCTCTGTGAGCGCGCGGGCGCCATAGGCGATGCGCTTGCCGCCCTTGAGATGTTCGCGGATGAGCGGATGCGTCTTGGCGCGCTGAAACTCTTTGAATGGATTGAGATAGGGATTGGCGTAGTCGAGATGGACGACGAAGCCGACCGACACCAGTCGCTCGCCAAAGTGATAAAGAAATGAGCCGCCGCCGGTCTTATCCTCGAGCGGCCAGCCCATGGTGTGTTGAACGAATCCGAGCTTGTGCTTCTCTGCTGGCACCTCCCACAGCTCTTTCAGCCCGATGCCGAATTTCTGCGGGCCAGATTCTGCGTCGAGCCCAAGTTTCCTGATCAACATCTTGGAGAGAGAACCGCGCGCGCCTTCGGCAAACAGCGTGTATTTGCCGGTGATGGCAATGCCTGGCGTGTAGTTGTCCTTGTGGCTGCCGTCGCGGGCGACGCCCATGTCACCGGTGATCACGCCCTCAATGGCGCCGTCAGAGCCGAAGATCACGTCGACCACGGAGAAGCCTGGATAGACCTCGACACCAAGGCCTTCAGCCTGCTCGGCAAGCCAGCGACACAGGCTGCCGAGGCTGCCGATATAGCAGCCGTGGTTGCTCATCAGCGGCGGCATGAGGATGTTCGGCACGCGGAAGCCGCCTGTTTTCCAAAGATAATAGAAGCGGTCCTCGCTGACCTTTGTTGTGAGCGGCGAGTCCTTGTCGCGCCAATCCGGGATGAGCTTGTTGAGGCCGACCGGATCGATCACCGCGCCCGACAGGATATGCGCGCCGACCTCCGACCCCTTCTCGAGGACGACGACAGAGAGCTCCTTATCCTTCTCCGCGGCGAGCTGCTTGAGCCTGATGGCTGCGGCAAGGCCAGCGGGTCCGGCGCCGACGATGACGACGTCGAATTCCATGGTCTCGCGTTCAATATCGCCCCCAGTCGCCACCTCGCTCAATTCTTCGCTCCAAATCTCGCCGGCACCAAAGGTCTCACGTCATTCCCGCGGAGGCAGGAATCCAGTATCGATAAACGTCCTAGCTAAAAGAAGGCCCAGCATACCGAACTACCCGGGCGCGCCGGGCCAAGACACAAATAGGGGATTGGCAGAGGTATCGCAAATGAGCGGATCGCAAACGGCGGAAGCGGCCCTGCTCGCCTGGTACGAGGCGATGGGGGTTGACGAGGCGATCGGCGAGGTGCCGGTCGACTACTTTGCCGTCCCTGCACCCGAACTTCCGCAGGCGCGACCTGTGACCCCCGCCCGCCCGGCGCAAGCGCGTCCCTCCTCTGCCAGGCCGAGCGAGGCCGCGACCCTTGCCGAGCTTGAGGCGCTCATTGCCGCGTTCGAGGGCTGCGCCTTGAAGCGCACCGCGAAAAGCCTCTGCTTCGCACGAGGGAGTTCCGAGGCGCGGCTCATGTTGATCGGAGAGGCCCCCGGCCGGGACGAGGATCTGCAAGGCAAGCCGTTCGTCGGCCGTGCCGGGCAGCTGCTCGATCTCATGCTAACGGCCATCGGGCTTTCCGAGAGCGAGGTCTACATCACCAATACCGTGTATTGGCGGCCGCCTGGGAACCGCACGCCCACGCCAGAGGAGGTCGAGGCGTGCGCGCCATTCCTCGCCCGCCAGATCGAGCTGCTCGCTCCCAAGATACTGGTGCTGCTCGGCGGGGCAGCGGCCAAAAACATCCTCGGCGTGACTGAAGGCATCATGCGGCTCAGGGGCAAATGGCTGAGCTATCCGTGCGTGGTGGGGCCGATCACCACACTCGCCACGCTTCACCCCGCTTATCTTTTGCGCAACCCCGAGGCCAAGCGCTATGCCTGGCGCGACTTGTTGATGGTGAAGGAAGCGCTTCAAGCATGAACCGCATCGACGAGACACGCCCCTTCATCCCCGTGCGCATCGCCGTGCTCACGGTGTCCGACACGCGCACCGAGAAGACAGACAAGTCGGGTGCCTTGCTCGCCAGCATGATCGAGGAGGCGGGCCACGAGGTGGCCGAGCATGCCATCGTGGAGGACGACGCAAAGGGGATCAGGAAACAAGTGAAGCGCTGGATCAATGACCCTGAGGTCGATGTGGTGATCACCACCGGCGGCACTGGCTTCACCGGGCGCGATGTGACGCCCGAAGCGGTGAAGCCGTTATTCGAGAAGGAGATCGACGGCTTCTCGGCGCTGTTCCACATGCTGAGCTACCAGAAGGTCGGCACCTCCACGGTACAGAGCCGAGCCTGCGGCGGCCTCGCCGGCAGCACTTACATCTTCTGCGTGCCGGGCTCGCCCGGAGCCTGCAAAGATGCCTGGTACGGCATTCTCAAGGACCAATTGGATAACCGCCATCGGCCATGCTCCTTCATCGACATCATGCCGCGCCTGCAGGAGACCAAGAAAGCCAAAGCGAAATAACCGCGCACCTCTTCCTTTAACTCACGAGCGCAGCGGTATGAGGCGTTCTGCGCCGGTGCGCTCCTCTCGATAGGCATCAGCGGTATCGACATCGCAAAGTGTCGCCGCATA
>JBKOWI010000150.1:0-2622 GCA_046724315.1 Pseudomonadota bacterium
GCGAGAGAGATGTCTACGGCCTCCGACAGGGAGGTCGCATAGGCGTCGGCATCGGTGGTCGCGAGCAGCGCCTTGACCGAGGGGGCTTCCGGTTCCTCGGCCCAGAAGCAGACCAGGATCAGCGTGCCTTGCGGCAGAATCCGCCTCAAGCGTCGCACCAGATAGCGGATGTGAGCAGGGCCAGTGCCGAGCCCGAGATAAGAGAGAGCGATTAGCTTCGCCTCGGTATTGGCGAGCGAGGCGATGTGGCCCGCCGAGATCGTTTTGGGCCCGAGCGAGTTCGCGCCGATTCCTCTCTTCTTCAGCACTTCCGCCAGAACATCGGCAGCAGCCTCGTCGAGAACGTTGCGTCCGCCGATCGAGAGGACAGGCTCCTCGACGGCCCATCCTGGCGCAAGCTCTGAGCGCTCGATGGCCGGCAAGTTTCCGTTCTCGTCGCCTTCCTCGTCTTCTTCCCCTTCAGCGGCGTTAAGCGAGGCAAGACCGGCAGCTTCGTCCTTTTCCGCCTTCTCAGGTCTCATTCGCAGCTTGGCGAACCAGCTGCGCGGCTCGAAATCGGCGAGATTGTCGAGCATCTCTGTCACCGTCGTGCACACCTTCTTCGCCTGCTCATCGTCGAGGCTGCCGCGAAGTGCGTCATCTTCGGCGAGCTTCAGCCCGCCGAGCACCACATGATCGAGATAGGACACGAGGCTCTGTTCCTTCAACGCGAGCTCGGCCTGGTAGGTGGCCTCCGCTGCATCGCCCGCCAGCGCGCGCTGATAGAAACTCTGCTCGGGTGTGAGCGCGGGTTCGTCGCCGAGCAGCACCTCGAAGAACTCGAGCCCCTCGACATGACGTCCGAGCACGGCGAGGCACACGGTGATAGGCATGGCGAGGAGCAGACCGATAGGCCCCCACAGCCAAGTCCAAAAGATCGTGGAAGCAACCACGGCGATGGGGGTTATGCCTGTGCCGCGTCCAAACACCAGGGGTTCGATCACCTGGCCCATGATCACCTCTGAGACGATGTAGAGCGCGAGCGTGATCCAAAAGACGGACCAGTCGGGATAAGCCACCGCGGCTAGCAGCAGTGGGGGCAACGCAGCGATATAAGAGCCGATGAATGGTACGAAGCGCATGAGACCCGCGAGCACGCCCCACACGATCGGGCTCGGGATGCCGATCAGCCACAGCGCAATTGTGATGAAGACACCGTAGGCGGAATTGATCAGCACTTGCCGCAAGAAATAATGACTTAGCCGCGTGGCCGCGTCGGTGATGGTGGAGGTGGCGCGGTGCAGATCCGAAGCGCCCAGCAGCCTGATCATCCGGTCGCGCAGATCTTCGCGCTGGAACAGGATAAACACCACGAACAGAAGCACGATGCCGGCGGTGGCGAGCGGCGGCAACAATGTTCCGGCGATGCCTTGATAGATCTCGAACGGCGTGGGCGGGGGATTGCGGACTTCGACGGGGACCGGCTGCTTGCCCTGCTCGACCTGCTGCGGCGGCCCGGGCTCGGTTCCGACCGACGTCTCAGGCGGGGGATTGGAAAGACCCTGCTCGATCTGCTTCAGCGCCGTCGCCGCTTTTCTGAAGAGCGGCGCGCCGCTTACGGCATTGCTGAGGTCGCCAATTTTCTTGGTTAGGACGGTCTGATATTTGGGCAACTCGCCGGCGAGCTGTGTAACCTGCCCCGACAGTAGCCAGCCGATGACGAAAATGACCAGGAAGGCCGCGCCCACCACGATACTGACGGCGAGGACGCGCGGCGCCTTGATCCGCCTGAGCATGAGGAGCGGCGGGGTCAGCACGAAGCTCAACATGATGGCGAGCGCGAGCGGGACGAGGATCTCGCGCATGAAGTAAAGGGCGGCAATGACGATGGTGGCGATCAGCAGCCCTTGCAGCGACGCCGTGCGCGCGTCGGAGGGGGCGGAGAGCAAGGGCAGGGGCGAACGGGGCGGCATGTCGGAGTCTCCCGGCACGCCAAGACGCCCGAACTCCATTGATGGTGCGGTCGGCGCTTGGCTCCTGAATGAGGTGATCCCTTAACCCGTTGGCAGGACTAAGGTTCCTTAGGCCGGAAGTAGAGACCCCGGAGTCATCGTCTAGGGGTTCGCTTGGCCTCCGACGCCGTACTTTGGCTAGCGCTCGGCGCCCGAGGTCCCCTTCTTACTTATCGTGAGGCAGCCTTGAGCGTCGTGGTGTCGGACGAGACATCGGCGATCGGCTGCTTGGTTCCTTCCATCTCGATAGTTGCGATCTCGCCCTTGGCCGCGACGGCCCGCTTGAGATCGACCATGTGGATCGATTGGTCCTCGAATGTGCGGAAATACCAGCGCAGGTTCTTGAGATCTGCGACGCTGGTCCATTCGGTGATCTCGTCCATCTTTTCGCCAGCGGCGGAGTTCACCACCGAGCCTTTGGGAATGTCGAACTGGTTGAGGATATGGAAGGCCGACAGCACAGCATCATCGGCGGTCGCATTCGGCGCCGCGGACTGGTTGTAGATCGCCGCGCGGACGAAGCGCGATGGCGGGGTGAAATCGCCGGGGAGACCGAGAAGCCCGCCGCCGGCGCCAAATGCGCTGATCTTTTGGGCGCCGAGCTTGATGGACTCGATGTCGTTGACCGAAA
>JBKOWI010000042.1:0-4764 GCA_046724315.1 Pseudomonadota bacterium
GCAATCTCAAACCCAGCGCGCTGCCCTGCACCGAGTTGTTGGGATCGTGCGGTACGATATGCTGGTCCTCGGCCTCGATGCCGGCAAACAGCTTGGTGATGAGACGCCCGGTGCGGAACTGGTATCCTGCAAGCGCCGCGAGGAACGCGTCCTCCCCATCGAACGTCGCCGGCACGTAACCGTGGTCAGTCAGCAGCGCGCCGTCATAACGGTAGCGCCCATACGCACCCACCGCGCGGAGCCGGAAGCCAGGCTCATAGAGCCCTGGCTTGCCTAGCGCATAGCCTGCGCCCACATAGCCGCTAGCGTAGTTGTCGCTCGCCTCAAAGCCGGTGAAGTACTCACTCTTCGGCGACTCGAATTCGGCTAACGCCGAGCCTCCGAAAAAACAGAGGCAAAGGAACGAAAGCCCTCCTGCTCCGCTTAGGCGCAGCCCAGCCGAAATACGCTTCTTGGAATGCCCCCACATGGCGAACACTCGCCGCCACATCGGGTCGACGATGTTGCATCTTTTGCGGGAATTCCATCAGGGTTTAGCAACCGTGTGTCGTGCAACTCGCAGCAATTCAAGTATAGGTAGTAAAAACCGTGATTTGTTCCACACAAAAGGTCCGCAATGAGACCTGATCAATTCAGCTCTTGGCTGACCGTGGACCCAAAGGGCCTCTATTGCCGGCCCGGCGGCTTTCATATCGATCCCTATGGCGGGGCCAAGCGCGCCGTCATTACTCATGGCCATTCCGACCACGCGCGGCCGGGACATGAGCATGTCCTCGCCACCGCCGAAACGCTTGCGGTGATGAAGACGCGGCTCGGGACAGTTGGGACGCGGGGTACCCAGATTGCCACTTACGGCGAGCCGCTTCAGGTCGGAGACGTGACGGTGACGCTCATGCCTGCCGGCCATGTGCTCGGCAGCGCTCAGGTATTGATCGAATGGAAGGGTGCGCGGGTCGTCGTGTCGGGAGATTACAAGAGAAGCACGGATCCCACCTGCCTCGGCTTCGAGGTTCTTCACTGCCATCTCTTCATCACCGAGGCCACCTTCGGTCTGCCGGTGTTCCAGCACGGCGACGCGCGCGAGGAGGTCGCGAAACTCTTGAGATCGCGGGCACACTTCCCCGAGCGGGCGCACGTGATCGGCGTCTACAATCTCGGCAAATGCCAGCGCCTGATCGCCGTGCTGCGCGAAGCTGGCTATGAGCGCCCGATCTATCTGCATGGCGCACTGCAAGCCTGCTGCAACTTGTATGAAAGTTTCGGTGTGCGGCTCGGGGAGCTGAAGCCGGCCACGGGCACTGCGCGAGACGAGATGAAAGGCGAGATTGTGCTCGCCCCGCCGACCGCGATCGCTGACCGTTGGTCCCGGAGGCTTCCCGATCCGGTTACTGCGTTCGCCTCGGGCTGGATGCGGGTCCGCGCCAGAGCGCGCCAGCAGCGCATCGAGCTCCCATTGGTGATCTCCGACCATGCCGACTGGAACGAGTTGACCGCGACAATCGCGGAGACGGGCGCGGAGGAAGTATGGGTCACGCATGGCCGCGAGGACGCTCTGCTGCACCACATTCAATCGACGGGACGCAGGGGCCGGGCGCTTGCGCTGGTCGGCCGCGAGGAGGAGGACGAATGAAGCCCTTCGCGGAGCTTCTCGACCGGCTCGCTTATACGCCGTCGCGCAATGACAAGCTTCGGCTGCTCGCCGATTATTTCGCCACGACGCCTGATCCAGATCGGGGTTATGCGCTGGCCGCCTTGACCGACGGCCTGTTCTTCAGGTTGCCGCTTCGGCGCATCTTGAGCGATCTGCTGGTGCCGAGAGTCGATCCAGTGCTGTTCGATCTCTCGCGCGACTATGTCGGCGACACCGCTGAGACTATCGCGCTGATCTGGCCGGCCAAGGCCCCCAGACAGGAGCCGCCGCGGCTTGCCACCGTAGTCGAGACCTTGCAATCGGCGCTGGCGATGGAGGTGCCCGGCTTGCTTGCCAACTGGCTCGATCATCTCGATGCGACTGGGCGCTGGGCCCTGATCAAGCTTATGACCGGCGAGCTGAGGGTCGGCGTCTCCGGTCGGCTAGCCAAGACCGCGCTTGCCGAGTGGTCGGACAAGCCGCTCTCCGAGATCGAAGAGGTCTGGCACTGCGTCGCTCCGCCTTACCGCGAGCTGTTCGCCTGGCTGTCCGGCACGGCCCCGCGCCCCGAGATTGGCACGCGGGCAACGTTTAAGCCGCTGATGCTCTCTCACCAAATCGAGGACAAGGAGCTTGCCCTGATCGATCCCAAAGACTTCATGGCCGAATGGAAATGGGACGGTATCCGCGTGCAGGCGGTTCATCAAGGCGGCGAGAAGCGGCTGTTCTCGCGCACCGGCGATGACATCTCTAGCTCCTTTCCCGATGTGGTCGAGAGTATTCCGGAAGGTGCGGTGCTCGATGGCGAGTTGCTGGTGGTGCGTGACGGCGAAGTCGCGCCATTCAACGATCTCCAGCAAAGGCTCGGCCGCAAAAGCGTGACGCCGACCATGTTGAAGTCCCATCCCGCCCATATTCGCCTCTACGACATGCTGTTCGAGGGCTGTGAGGATCTTCGCGCGCTTCCGTTCATCGAGCGACGTGCTCGGCTCGAAGCGTGGCACGCTGCAAAAGGACCGCCGCGGACGGACGTTTCCGGCATCATCGACTTCGGCTCGATTTCCGAGCTGGAAAAGCTGTGGGCCGGCGCGCGTGAGACTGGCATCGAAGGACTGATGCTGAAGCGCCGCGACAGTCCCTACATTGCGGGGCGTCCGAAGGGCCACTGGTTCAAGTGGAAGCGGGCGCCGCTCACCCTCGATGCCGTGCTGATGTATGCTCAGCGCGGCAGCGGCAAGCGCTCGTCCTATTATTCCGACTATACTTTCGGCGCCTGGCGGAACGGCGACGGCGGCGAGCCGGAACTGGTGCCGGTCGGCAAATCCTATTTTGGCTTCACCGACGAAGAGCTGAAGCAGCTCGACCGTTGGGTGCGCAACCATACTGTCGAGAGCTTCGGTCCCGTGCGCCAGGTCGAGCCGAAGCTCGTGTTCGAGGTCGCGTTCGACTCGGTGCACCGCTCGACGCGACACAAATCCGGGGTTGCCATGCGCTTCCCGCGCATTCACCGCATCCGCTGGGACAAGCCTGCGGCGGAGGCCGATCGCCTCGAGACACTGACAGCGATGATCGTGGAATAGGCGGCCTTAGTGGTCGTAGCGCTAGACGCTGTAGAAGCCAGTGGGATCGCTGAAAACCTGATTGGCTGCCGAGAAGCCTGCCTTGCGGCCGATGTCGAGCCAAGTGGCTGGGCTTTCGGGAAAGTCGCAGGTGGTGAGGTGGTGATCGATCTGATCCCACTCGTCCTTGGTCAAGAATGGCCAGGCAGGTCGGTTCACGCGCCTGAAGCGCGCGAGATAACCCTCGCGGTCCTCGCCGTCGGCGAATGTCGGCTCATAGATCATCAGCATCTTGCTGGTCGAACCATGGATGGCGGCGAGCAGCTCAAGCTTGCCCTCGGTGGAGAGGTGGTGGATGGAAAGCCCGCACCACGCCGCATCGGCGGGCTCGGGCCGCCCCTCCAGAGCCTCGACGAAATCGCGATGGTCGAGCTCGACGGCGAAGGGTACGCACTTCAGGTTCTTGGCGGCGAGTTCGAGCGCGGGCTCTGACAGATCGATGCCGTGATAGTGGTTAACCTCGGTGCCGGCGAGTGCGTGCTTCATTTGGCCAGCATCGCCGCAAGCGATGTCGAGGAAAGCGAATGGCAGATGGATGGCCTTGAGCGTGTCGTGAAGCACCGTCCCGACCTCCTTGTGGGAAAGCGCGTCCGCATCGACGAGCTTTTGGTAGGTCGCCCACTGCTTCTGGAATTGTTCGAGTGCGGCCTCGTCGGCGATACCGCCAGGTGTGGCGCGGTGAAAATGGATGTTCATGGGCCGGTCTTGGCCTCCCGTTAGCTGACTGACCCAGCGTTCTAGCCCAGGGCGGATTTGGCGCACAACGCGCTTTCGTCGAGGAAATCCCGAATTGCAAAAAGGACGTATTACCGCACCGCTCGTGCCAGCGCGGGGTTTCAGCCATGATGAATTGTGGCGGCCGCCTTCTTCCCTGCCGCAAGGAACCTGCTCATGCTATTGTTGCTGCTCAAAGGCTTTTGGTGGGCTGCGTCGTGGCCCTACAGCACTTGGCTCCTGGCCGTCGACAAGGCCATATGCCGAATGAACGATGGGTGCGAGCCACAGCACCACGTAAATGAGGAAGGGCAGGTAGGCATCAAGGAGAGTAGCATGGCCAATGAGGCATTCATGAAGCCGGAGATTCCGGAATCGATGCGCGATCTCATGAAGATGAGCATCGAGCAGGCAAAGCGGGCTTTCGATACGTTCGCCTCGACCAGCGAAAAGACCTGGAAGTCGCTCGAGACCGGCTCGCAATCGGCGCGCACCGGCTTGACCGCGCTGAACGCCAAGGTCGCGGAGATCACCCGCAATAACGCCGAAGCAAACTTCGCCCTCGCGCTGAAGCTCACCGAGACCAAAGACCTGAACCAGGCGTTCGACCTCCAGACGCAGCACGCGCGGAAGCAGATGGAAGCCTTCGTGCATCAATTGGAGGAGATTCGCGACCTCGCGGCGCAATTCATCCAGGAGAGCAGTTCGGCCGCGGCGGCTACCGGCAAGCAGGTTGCGCAGGATTTGGCAAGCGCAACGTCCTCAGCCCGCACGGCTCCGGGTCATGTCCGGCCCGGCTAT
>JBKOWI010000050.1:0-20147 GCA_046724315.1 Pseudomonadota bacterium
GGCAACATCGAGAAGACGAACAACGAGCTTGCCGCGATTACCGCAACGATCAGGAAGGCGAGGGGGAAATCGCCCGCCACCACGGTGTTGTCGATGCGGCCCATGCGTTCGACCTCGAGCACGAGCGCGCCAACGGCGACTCCCGCCGACAGCGACAGCTGCTGCGCCACGCTGGCGAAGCTCGTGGCCCGGCTCATCGCCTTCACGTCAATATCGGCATAGGCGATCGAATTGATGGAAGTGAACTCGAGCGACTTGAAGAAGCCGCCGACGAGAAGCACGGCGAGAATGATCGCGTGAGGCGTGCCGAGCGTGAACAGACCCATGGCGGCGATGAACAAGCTGCTCACCACTGCGTTGACCACCAGCACGCGCTTGAAGCCGAACCGCCGCAGGATTGGGGCAGCCGTAGTTTTCATGGCAATGGCGCCAACGGCGCTGGCGAAGGTCAGCAGCCCCGACTGGAGCGCGTTCATGCCGAAGCCCAATTGCAGGAAGAGCGGCAGCAGGAATGGCGTAGCGCCAACCCCGATGCGATAGAGGAATCCGCCCACCACACTCGCAAAGAACGTGTCCACTTTGAGCAGGTCAAGATCGAGCAACGGCGCCTTGGCCTCCCGCGCATGGCGTACGTAGAGCCAGCAGCCGATGACGCCCACCGTAAGCAGCGCCGCCACCACGACAGGCGGCATCAATCCTTGACCTATGGTGGTGATGCCGAATGCCAGACCTGCGAGTCCGATGCCGGACAGGATGAAACCTTTGACGTCGAGCGGAGGCAGTCCCTCTTCGCGAATGTTGGCAACGTAGCGGGTGGCGAGAATCACGCCGAGCAGGCCCACTGGAATATTGATCCAGAAGATCCAGCGCCACGACACGAAGGTGGTGATGAAACCGCCAAGCGGCGGCCCGATCACTGGCCCAAGCAGTGCAGGCATGGTGAGCCACGCGAGCGCCGAGATCAGCTCGGACTTCGGCACGGTCCTCAGAATGACGAGGCGCCCGACCGGGACCATCATGGCCCCGCCCATGCCCTGGATGATGCGGAACAGCACGAAGTCGGGAAGGCCCTGGGCAAAGCCGCAGGCTGCCGAACCGAGCGTGAAGACAACGATCGCGGCGCGGAACACCTTTCGCGCGCCGAAGCGGTCGGCGGCCCAGCCGCTCAGCGGGATGAACACGGCGAGCGACAGGAGGTAAGAGGTGAGCGCGAGCTTGAGCGCGATCGGATCTTCGTGGAGATCGGCGGCAATGGCCGGCAGCGACGTCGCGATTACCGTCGAGTCCATCGTCTCCATAAAGAGAGCGATGGCGACGATCAGGGTGACGAAGTAGCGGGGCATGTGGCAGGTGTTAGAAGGCCGATAAGGCGCACATGGGGCGAGAGCCCCCGTAAGGTCAAGCTTTTGCAGGCATTCCGCGTCATTAACATGCGGTAAGGTCGATGAAAGGGCGCTCCAAAGAAGGTTCGGGCGGCAACCGGAGGCTCGCTGTGCGGCTTCGCACCGCCAGGGGCCGGAAGCTTGCATCGACTCGCTGGCTCACCCGTCAGTTGAACGATCCCTACGTGGAAGAGGCGAAGCGCAGAGGCTATCGCTCACGCGCTGCATTCAAGCTCGCCGAGATCGACGACAAGCATCACTTGCTTAGGACCGGAATGAGCGTAGTCGATCTGGGTGCGGCGCCCGGCGGTTGGAGCCAGATCTCCGCGCAGCGGGTGCAACTCATGGCGGGGAAGGGTAGGGTGATCGCCGTCGATGTCGTGGAGATGGAGCCGATCTCCGGCGTAACGGCACTGAAGCTCGACTTGACTGATTCTGAGTCAGCCGGACGCATCCGCGACGCCTTGAACGGAAAGAAGGCCGACCTCGTGCTGTCAGACATGCACGCGCCGGCAACGGGTCACAAGCAGACCGATCATTTGCGCATCATGGGGCTGGTCGAGGCCGCGCTCGATCTCGCCGAAGAGATTCTCGCGCCCGGGGGCGCCTTCCTCTGTAAAGTTCTGCAAGGCGGCGCCGGCAAGGAGCTTGTGGCGAGGCTCAACCGCTCGTTTGCCAAGGTCCGCCACGTGAAACCGAAGGCTTCCAGAGCCGAGTCTGCCGAAATGTACGTGCTCGCCACCGGCTTCTGCGGCACCCAGGATTGAATCCCACTGCTCACGCAACTGTGCACCTGAAGTGTCTGCTCGCGCAGTTCGCGCGCTGCTAGACTGTGCGCAATTTGCGCGGCCCCAATGTCGTGAGTACCCGCCATGAATCTCGAAGTGGTGAAGAACTATTACGGTAAGGTCCTGAAATCCTCGGAGGACCTGAAGACCTCGGCCTGCTGCGACGGCGGCGGCGTTCCTTCCTACCTCGAGCCCCTGCTCGCCAATGTGCACGAGGAGGTGCGCGCCAAATATTACGGCTGCGGCATCATTGTGCCGGCCGCACTCGAAGGCACCCGCGTGCTCGATCTCGGCTCAGGCTCCGGCCGCGACGTCTACATGATTGCACAGCTCGTCGGCCCGAATGGCGAGGTGGTCGGCGTGGACATGACCGACGAGCAGCTCGCCACAGCGGAAGCTCATAGCGATTGGCACATGCGACGCTTCGGCTTCGCGCGGCCGAACGTGCGCTTCCTTAAGGGCTATATCGAGAGGCTCGAAGAGCTTGGACTCGAACCCGCGAGTTTCGACGTGATCGTGTCGAACTGCGTGATCAATCTCTCGATTGACAAGTCTGCGGTGTTGCGGGGCGCCTACGATCTGCTCAAGCCGGGCGGCGAGCTCTATTTCGCCGATGTTTATTGCGACCGGCGTCTTCCCGACAGCGTGCGCGCCGATCCGGTCCTCTACGGCGAATGTCTCGGCGGCGCGCTTTACTGGAATGACTTCCTGCCGATGGCGAAACGCGCCGGCTTCCTCGACCCGCGGCTCGTGACGAGTAAACCGCTCGACATCAAGAACGAGGCAATGAAGCGGAAGATCGGACAGGCCAAGTTCTTTTCCGCGACGTATCGCCTATTCAAGCTCGATGGGCTCGAGCCGGCCTGCGAAGATTACGGGCAGGCCGTCATCTACAAAGGCAGTCTGCCCGACCAGCCGGACGCATTCGAGCTCGACGGTCACCATCTTATCGAGACGGGCAAGGTCTTCTCGGTGTGCGGCAATACCTGGCGCATGCTCGCCGATACGCGTTTCGCACCGCATTTCGATTTGATCGGAGATTTCAGCACGCACTACGGCATTTTCCCGGACTGCGGCACGGCAATCCCCTTCGCGACTAGAACATTTGCCGCGTCGAAGTCTGGGAGCTGTTGCTGAAAGGCAAAACAAGCTGCCCGGAGCGTAAACCAGCTAGTGCTGGAGTCGCCCCGGGCAACGTGAACTCATCAAGACTGCCTAATAGTACAGGCAGGCCTGATAGCGCTCCCACCAATAGGGGCTGCCGGTGATGATGGCTTGCCGCCGCAGCCAGGCGCAGTTGCCGTAGCCGCTATAGGCGTAATACCCGCCATAGAAGAACGGTGCTCCGACAAAGAACCGGTTACGGAAATGGTGGTGACGATCCCAATTCCCATTCCAGTTATTGCGGGCAAAGTTTCCGTTGTGGGCAAAGTTTCGACCGTGCCAATTTGAGCCGCCATTGAAGTCGCCTCTGGCCATGGGACCCATGTGGCCGTCGCCACCGCCGCCCATACGACCCATGTGGCCCATTCCGCCGCCGGTAACGCCGCCGTTGTGGCCACCCATTCCATCGCCGCTAAGGTTAAGCCGGCCTCCGCCAGAAATGCCGGCCTGCGGCCGTTGTTCCGACGGAGAAAATTGGTCGCCACGGGAGGCGTGGTCGGAAGCTTTGGCTTTCAACATATTTTACACCCGCGCCGCATCGCCTTTGCAAATTCACGATAAGGTGATATTGGAGGCCGCCAACCGGTGGCTGCGTATTGTGTCACGCAAAGCGTCAGAGCCGCCTGCTTTCAATGAGGTTGGCCGATGCCCGAGGGGCAATTCCAACGTAACAAGAGAGAATTTCCCGACGGAGCCGTTGCGCTTACCTTCGATGATGTCCTGATCAGGCCGGCAGCCTCCAACGTGCTGCCGAACGAGGTCGACGTCTCCTCGCGCGTGACGCGCTCGATCGAGTTGCACGTCCCGGTGCTGTCCTCGGCCATGGACACGGTCACCGAGGCGCGCCTCGCCATCGCCATGGCGCAGGCCGGCGGCATCGGCGTGATCCACCGCAATCTTTCTCCAGACGCGCAAGCGGCGGAGGTTGCGCAGGTCAAGAAGTTCGAGTCCGGCATGGTGGTCAACCCAGTGACAATTCACCCTGACGCGAGTCTCGCCGATGCGCTGAAGCTGATGTCGGACCATCAGATTTCCGGCATCCCCGTGGTCGAGCAGGTCGGCAATGGCGGCCGCCTCGGCCGGCTGGTCGGGATCCTCACCAATCGCGACGTGCGCTTTGCCACCAACCCCATGCAACGCGTCGCCGAGCTGATGACCAAGGAGAACCTGGTCACGGTCAAAGAAAGCGTCGGCATGGAGGAGGCGAAGCGCCTGCTCCACACGCACCGCATCGAGAAGTTGCTCGTCGTCGACGAAGATTATCGCTGCATCGGGCTGATCACGGTGAAGGACATCGAGAAGGCACGGCTCCATCCCAACGCCTGCAAGGACGAGCAGGGGCGCTTGCGGGTTGCTGCCGCGACAAGCACCGGCGATGAGGGCCTTGCTCGCGCCGAGCGGCTAATCGATGCCGGCGCAGACCTGATCGTGGTCGACACCGCGCATGGTCACTCGGCGCTCGTGCTCGACCAGGTGCGCCGCATCAAACGCCAGTCGAATGCCGTGCAGGTGGTGGCGGGCAATGTGGCGACCGCCGACGGCACCAAGGCTCTGATCGATGCTGGTGCCGACGCGATCAAGGTCGGAATCGGGCCGGGCTCGATCTGCACTACCCGCATCATAGCCGGCGTCGGCGTGCCGCAATTCACTGCGCTGGTCGAGGCCGTGGAGGTGGCGAAGAAGAGCGACGTGCCGGTAATTTCGGACGGCGGCATCAGATATTCTGGCGACCTTGCCAAGGCGCTCGCCGCGGGCGCCGATTGCGTGATGCTCGGCTCTCTGCTCGCCGGCACCGATGAGAGTCCGGGCGAGGTCTATCTCTACCAGGGCCGATCCTATAAGGCCTATCGCGGCATGGGCTCGATCGGCGCCATGGCCCGCGGCTCCGCCGACCGCTATTTCCAGCAGGACATCAAGGACGCGCTGAAGCTCGTGCCCGAGGGCATCGAAGGCCAAGTTCCCTACAAGGGGCCCGTGGCGAGCGTGCTGCACCAGTTGATCGGCGGCTTGCGCGCCTCGATGGGGTACACCGGCGCAAAGACCCTCGCCGAATTCCAGGCTCGCGCCGAGTTCATCCGCATCTCGACGGCGAGCTTCCACGAGAGTCATGTCCACGACGTGACCATCACCCGGGAGTCTCCCAACTACCCGCGCGAACGGTAACTCCGCGCGCCCGATACTTACTCAACGCCGAGCTTCCTGATCTCGTCGAAAATCCCCGGCTCGATCTTCTGCGCGAGCGAGAGATCGGCATTGCCGTCGGTGGGCTGGCCTTTGCGGCTCTTCACCACGCCGCGTCCGACGAGCGCGGATGGATCGTTCTGGTGAAGCTCCAGCGCCTTGTCGAAATCGGCGGCGGCCTTGTCGAGGTCGTTCTTCAGCACGAACACCCAGCCGCGGTCGATGTAGCCCTTGGCGCCCTCGGGCTCGATCTTGATCACCTGGTCATAATCGGCGACGGAGAGATCATACTCCTTGCGCATACGGTGGAGATCGCCGCGCCTCGAATATCCGCTCGACTGACCGGGATCGAGCGTGACCTTCTCATTTAACTCGACAAGCGCTCGGTCGAGGTCGCCTTTGTCGCGATAGACGATGCCGCGCAGCAGGAAGAAGTCGCCATGCTTGGCATCCATCTCGATCGCCTTATCGAGATCGGTGATCGCCTTGTCGTAGTCCTTTTTTGCGGCGTAGGCGGCTGCCCGCATGAAATAGCTGTTGGCTTTGGTGGCATCGATCTTTATCGCCGTGTCCATCTCGGAGACCGCACCGGCGAAATCGCCGGTGGCCGAAAGCCCCATGGCGCGGATGCTGTGGGCCTTGATCAGGCGATCATTGTCGGTCGAGCCTGACTTGATGTAGGCCTCGCAGGCGTCCAGCACCTCCTTGATCGAGCCATCGCCGGTGAAGCAGGGGTTGGTCTCCTCGGCCCGGACTTGACTCGGAGCGGCGAAGAGCAAGCCGCCGGCAAGAGATGCCGTCCCAATAAGAATGCGTGAAGCGCGAAAGCGCATGGAAAACCTCCTTGGAACCCTTGGACTTTAGCTGTTTGGCCGAAGGTTTAGAGGGGGCTACCGTCTCGCGTCAATTGAACTTCCGTCCATAATTGTCGCGGAAATCGCGGCCCATTCGGCCCAACGAGCCCGCGTCCGGAGTATAAAAGCGCCAGCGGCGCGGAGCCGCCGGTGAGCCAAGCGGAGGCGTTATGTCGATCCAGGCCATTTTGATGCCCATGTTCGCGCAGGTCGCTTTGACCTTCGTGCTCCTGTTCTGGATGACGATCCTCAGGCTCCGCGTGATCCGCAAGGGCGAGGTCAGGCCGCAGCAGGTGGCGCTGCGCGAGCCAGCCTGGCCGCCGCATGTGATTCAGGTCGGCAATGCCTTCCACAATCAGCTCGAGCTGCCGGTTCTGTTCTATGTGGTCACGCTGCTCGCCCTGGTCGGCGACGCGCTCGATGTCGTGCTCTACGTGCTTTCTTGGATGTTCGTGCTGTCACGCCTGGTGCACGCCTATATCCACGTTACCTCCAACCGGCTTGATCGCCGTACCGCTGTGTTCTTGGTTGGCGCTATCGCGCTCGCCCTGATGTGGGTAATCGTCATTGCCCGCATCGTGCTGTTCGTTTCCGACTGATGACCCCAGCGGCGCGAGTCAGCGCAGCAATTGAAGTCCTTGCCGATATCGAAGCGCACAAGCGCCCGGCGGCGGAGGCGCTCAAGGATTGGGGAACATCGCACCGCTTCGCCGGCTCCGGGGACCGCGCCGCGATCGGCAATCTCTTGTTCGATGCGCTGCGCACGCGCGCTTCCAGCGCCTATGCCATGGGCGAAAACAGCCCGCGTGCTATAGTGCTCCGCACGCTGGCCACGAGCTGGGGAATGACACCGGACCAGGTGGTTGCTCTCGCGGACGGCAGCCGTCACGCTCCCGAGCCCTTGTCGGAAGCCGAGCGCGCTGGGCTTAAAGGCTACTTGTCGTCCGACGCGCCGGCTCACGTCAGAGGCGATTACCCCGAATGGCTCGCTGGCGAGTTCGAGCGTGCCTTCGGCGCGCGCGCGGCGGAGGAGGGGGCGGCGCTGGCGAAGCGCGCTCCCGTCGATCTCAGGGCCAACACGCTGAAGGCCCCACGCGACAAGGTGCTGAGAGCGCTTCACCGCTTCGATGCCAAGCCCACGGCCCATTCGCCAATTGGCGTGCGCATCCTGCAAGGATCTGGCCCCGCGCGCAACCCTCACGTCGAGGCAGAGCCCGGCCATGGCAAAGGCTGGTACGAGGTGCAGGATGAGGGCTCGCAGCTCGCGACGCTGCTCTCGGGCGCCAAGCCCAAGGAGCAAATCATCGACCTGTGCGCCGGTTCAGGCGGCAAGACGCTGGGGCTTGCCGCGCTCATGCGCAACACCGGCCAGCTCTATGCCTATGACGCCGACCGCCTGCGGCTACGTCCCATCTTCGAGCGGCTGAAGCGGGCAGGGGTACGCAACGCTCAGGTCCTGCCTGCGAGCGATGCCGAGGCTCTCGCCAAGCTGCAAGGGAAGATGGACCTTGTGCTGATCGATGCGCCCTGCACGGGCTCAGGAGTATGGCGGCGCCGGCCGGATGCCAAGTGGCGCCTGTCGCCGCAAATGCTCGTGGCGCGCATCGCCGAGCAGCAGGCCGTGCTCGAGGAGGGGGCGGCGCTCGTGAAGCCGGGCGGACGCCTCGCCTATATCACCTGCTCTGTGCTGCCCTCCGAGAACCGGGACCAGATCGCGGCCTTTTTTACCCGGCACTCCGAGTTCAACCTCGTGCCTTGGCGGCAGCTCTGGGAGCGAACTCTATCGACTCCGCCGCTTGGCTCGGCCGACCGCTCGGAGGAGACCCTTCTGATGACGCCCTTGAGCCACGGCACTGACGGCTTCTTCGTTGCTCTCATGGCACGCGAGGGATGAGCAGCAGGCGAGGGTCAAAGCTGCCGAGCCCGCATCGCCGCCATTTTCTTCCCTCCGTCGAGGCACCATGAGAGTGCATGCCCGCCGGCAACGGGCGCGGGAAAAAAGTTTAACCGCGACCGCATTAGCACTTGAAATTAATAAAGAGGTCGCTGAAATGACTCGCGCTTTTTGGCGGAAGCAGAATCGGCGGTTGGCGCACGGCGGTCCGCAAAAAAGTACGGAGGGGACGCATATCCCATGGATTTGTTGCAAGTCGAGGCTGAAGAGCCACCCAGTCGCCCCAAGGCGACATCTCAAACTCTCACCAAACCACATCGTCAGATCAAAGCTCTCTTGCCGGGCTCGCCCGTGCAGGGGCCGCAGCTCGTGTCGTTCGCCGCGCGGGCCGAGCGATTTCCCATCGGCCCGGTGACGCGCGCGTTCCGCAAGCTGTACTTCCCCGAGATCGAGCTTGCTCAGTGGAACGACTGGCGCTGGCAGGCCCGTGCGCGCGTGCGCACGCTCGCTGAGCTCGAGCGCATCTTCGTACTTTCCGAAGATGAGCGGGACGCCGTGAGCCGGCACGAGGGCTCTCTACCGCTCGGCATCACGCCGTACTATGCGAGTCTGATGGCGCGCGAGGACCCGTTCGAGCCGCTGCGCCGCACCCACATTCCGGTCGGCACCGAGTACCTCAAGACGCCGGGCGAGGCCGACGATCCTCTTGGAGAGGATGGCCATAGCGTTGTTCCTGGGCTGGTGCATCGCTACCCCGACCGCGTGCTGTTCCTCGCCACCGGCTTCTGCTCGACCTATTGCCGCTACTGCACCCGCTCGCGCATGGTCGGCGAGGCAGGGGGCGACTACACCTTCAGCCGGCCGCAATGGGAGGAGGCTCTCAACTACATCGCCTCGCACCCCGAAGTGCGCGATGTGCTGATTTCCGGCGGCGACCCGCTCACCTTGTCAGACGAGCGACTCGATTATCTGCTCGGGAGGCTCAGAGCCATCAAGCATGTGGAGTTCGTCCGCCTCGGCACCAAAGTGCCGGTGGTGCTCCCCATGCGCGTGACGCGCTCACTGATCCGCGTGCTCAAGAAGCATCATCCGTTGTGGATGAGCATCCACTTCACCCATGCTGCCGAGCTCACGCCTGAGGTCACCGAGGCCGCCACGCGTCTTGCCGACGCCGGCATCCCGCTCGGCAGCCAGACGGTTCTGCTCAAGGGCATTAACGATTCCGTGGAGACGCTGAAGCCGCTCTTCCACGGTCTGCTGATGCGCCGTGTCAGGCCGTACTACCTCTATCAGTGCGATCCGATATCGGGCTCCTCGCATTTCCGCACGAGCGTCGACAAAGGCCTTGAGATCATGCAGGGACTGCGCGGCCATACGACCGGCTACGCCGTGCCGACCTACGTGGTCGATGCTCCTGGCGGCGGCGGAAAGATCCCGCTGCTTCCCGATTACGTCGTGGGACGCGAGGGCGACGATCTCATCCTCAAGAACTTCGAGGGCGAGATCTACCGCTATACCGATCCTGACGGCACGGTCGGCGCCGACAGGGTTGTGAGCGCACGCTAATGCGTATCGCACTCGTCTACGATCTGCGCGACGATTATCGCGCGCTTGGCTTCTCCGAGGAGGAGGTGGCCGAGTTCGACTCGGTCGCTACCATCGACGCGCTGGCGCACGCGCTCGAGACGCTCGGCTGCGAGGCGGTGCGTGTCGGCCGCGGGCAGGCACTTGCCGCACGGCTGGTCGCCGGCGAGCGCTTCGATCTCGTGTTCTCCATCGCCGAAGGGGTGAAGGGCCGGTCGCGTGAGGCTCAGGTGCCTGCGCTCTGCGAGCTGTTCGACCAGCCCTACTTGTTCTCCGACGCCCTCACAATGGCGGCTTCGCTCGACAAGGCGGTGGCCAAGCGTCTCATGCGCGATGCCGGCGTTAAGACCCCGGCCTTCGCGGTCGCTGAGAAGGATGCGCGCGAGGCCGCTGGCTGGACCGACTTCCCGGCCTTCGTCAAACCAGTCGCGGAAGGTACCGGCAAAGGTTGCGAGGCTGCTTCGCTCGTGCACACGCCTGCGGAGCTTGAGGCCGCCGTGACGCGGGTTATCGAGCGCTACAAGCAGCCGGCGTTGGTCGAGCAATATCTTCCTGGCCGCGAGTTCACCGTTGGCATCGTCGGCAATGGCGATGGCGCGCGCGTGCTCGGCGTGTGCGAGATCCTTCTGAAAGAGCATGCCGAGGCCAATGTCTACTCGCTCCACAACAAGGAGCTGTGCGAGGACCTCGTCATCTATGCGCATGCCGATGACGCGGAGGCACGGCTCGCCGGCACGCGCGCGCTAGAGGCTTATCGCGCGCTGGAATGTCGCGATGCCGCCCGCATCGATTTCCGCTCCGACGCCGAAGGCGAGCCCTATTTCCTCGAGGCCAACCCACTCGCCGGTCTAAATCCCTGGCACTCCGACCTGCCGATCCTTGCCGCGCAGAACGGTGTCGACTTCGTGGCGCTGATCGGCCTCATTCTCGATGCCGGCCTCGGGCGCTACGGCCTTGCCCTGCCTGGTGAGGAGCGGCGGCGAAAGAGCGCCTGATGCCTGGAAGCCGGAGCTTCGTTCCGGTTGTCCACGCCGCGACCGAAGACCGTCCAGACGAGATCGACACGATCGTTGCCGCCGAGGCCCTGGCCTCTGTGCTGAAACGGCTCGGCTTCGCCACCCGCATCGTCGCTCTCGGGTCAGATCTCGCTGAGCTTGAGCGCCTGCGATCCCTTCATCCGCTCACCGTGTTTAATCTCGTCGATGCGGTAAATGGGGATGGAAGGCTCGCGCCTTCGGTCCCGGCGCGACTCGATGCGCTTGGCTTGCGTTACACTGGATGTGGCACCAGCGCCTGGCTCGAGACGCTCTCCAAGATCGGCACGAAGCTCAAGCTTGCTCAAGCCGGCCTGCCAACACCCTCCTGGTCTGAGGATGGCGCCGGGTTCGATCCCGACGTGCGCGTCATCGTCAAGCCTGTGTGGGAGCACGGCTCGCTCGGCCTCGATGAAAGCTCGGTGGTGCGCGGCTCCGAGGGCGCCGTGGCCATACAGGTCCGGAATTCCAGATGGGGCACCGAGCATTTCGCTGAGAGCTTCATAGAGGGACGGGAGTTCAACCTCGCTCTCATCGAGGGGACATCGGGCGTCGAAGTGCTGCCGATCGCGGAGATCGTTTTCGAGAGGTTCGCCGTGCAAACCCCGCAGATTGTGGGTTATGAGGCCAAGTGGGCGCCGGACAGCGAGGCCTATATTGGCACGCCGAGGCGCTTTGGCCTTGAGTGCGACGAGCCCGAACTCGCGGTTCGGCTCAGGCAGCTTGCGCTCTCCTGCTGGCGCCTGTTCGGCCTTTCCGGTTATGCCCGAGTCGACTTCCGTGTCGATGCTGAGGACCAGCCCTTCATCCTCGAAGTCAACGTGAATCCCTGCCTTAGCCCCGACGCAGGCTTTGCCGCCGCGGCCGCCGCGGCTGGGCTCGGCTACGACGCCATGGTCGGCCGCATCGTCGGGTCCTCGCTTGGAGCCTTGCGCGCCACGGCCTGACGTGCTTCGCATTTAGGCCATGCTTCGCATCCGCAAAGTGGCCGATGGCACCACAGCGGCCAACCGCTCGGCCATCGAGGCGGCGCAGAAGATCATGCGCGAGCAATTCCCGGCGATGCCGGCTTACGATATCGACAAGCTGCCGGAGCAGCTCGCCAACCCTCTCAAGCATCGCTTCGTGACGCGGCTGTTCGTGGCCGAGAACGCGCGCGACCAGACGCTCGGCGTGGCGCTCCTGCTGCATGCCCCCGATATCGGATTCTCTTATCTCGAGCTCATCTCGGCGGCGCCAGGTCGCACCGGCTACGGCATCGGCGCCACGCTCTATGAGCGCGTCCGCGAAGAGGCGCGCGCGCTCGGCACCCAGCTCTATTTCGAGAGCCTTCCCGACGATCCGGCCCTCAGCCCCAATCCCGAGATCCGTGCGCGCAATGCGGCGCGGCTCAAATTCTACGAGCGCTACGGCGCGCGGCCGATCATCAACACATTCTATGAGACGCCGCTCACGCCGGGTGCCGTCGATCCGCCTTACCTCTTGCTCGACCCCCTTGGCTCCAACGATCTGCCGAGCCGCGACAAGGTGAGGAAGGTGGTGCGGGCGATCCTCGAGCGGAAATACCGGCTCTCCGGCGATTACGTGCAGATGGTGGTTGAGTCGATCAAGGACGACCCCATCAAATTGCGCGAGCCACGTTACACGCGGCCAAGGGCTGCGCAAAAGGGCGTGGAGCGGGCGACGAGCGAGCCGCGCATCGCCCTCGTACTCAACGACGAGCACACCATCCATCACGTGCAGGACCGCGGCTATGTCGAGGCGCCGGTCCGCATTCGCTCGATCCTGGCTGAACTGAATGCGTCTGGTTTGTTCGAGAGGATGCCGGCCACGCGCTATTCCGATCGCCACATCCGAGCTGTCCATGACGGACGCCTCGTCGACTACATCCGCAAGGCGAGCTTGATGGCGGGCCCCAAGAAGTCGATCTATCCCTATGTCTTCCCGACGCGGAACCCGGCCCGGCCGCCGAAAGACGAGACGGTGCTCGCCGGCTATTACTGCATCGACACCTTCACGCCGCTCAATCAGAACGCCTATCTCGCCGCGCGCTCAGCCGTAGACTGCGCGCTGACGGCGGCAGAGAAGGTGCTCGAGGGCACCGATCTCGCCTATGCGTTGGTACGACCGCCAGGCCATCACGCCGAGACGCGCACCTTCGGCGGCTTTTGTTATTTCAACAACGGCGCGATCGCGGCGAACCTTCTCGCGCGCTACGGCAAGGTCGCGATCCTCGACATCGACTACCATCACGGGAACGGCCAGCAGGAGATCTTCTATAACCGTGCCGACGTGCTGACCGTGTCGGTCCACGGCCATCCAAGCTTCGCTTATCCCTATTTCTCCGGCTTCCGCGACGAGACCGGCATCGGTGAAGGCGCGGGCTTCAATCTCAACATCCCGCTGCCGGAGCACATCACTCCCGAGCAGCACCGGAACGCTGTGGCTGAGGGCTTGCGGCGCATCAGGCGGTTCGCGCCAGCGTTTCTCGTGGTGTGCGCGGGCTTCGACACCGCGCGCGGCGATCCCACGGGGACCTGGCCTAACCGGGCAAAGGATTTCGAGCAACTCGGGCGCATGATCGGCGAGCAGGGCTATTCCACGCTTGTGGTGCAGGAGGGCGGTTACCGCGTGCGCACGCTCGGCGCCAATGTGCGGAGCTTCTTCAACGGCCTGGTCACGGGACGATCGTCGGCGCGGCAGGTGGCGCCTGCGCTCAATCGAAGCGCTGCGGCGGCGCGGACTGGTCACCGTAACGGGCTCGATTGGCGGAGCGCGGTCATGCCACACGATGTCGGCCGCGTCCGCTCGCTCGTGGCAAGCACCGGAATGTTCTCGAGCGCGGAGGTCGACATCGCCGCAGATCTCGTGACCGAGCGCCTCACCAAAGGCATCCGCTCCGGCTATCACTTCGTGCTGGCCGAGAGGGGCGCGAGGCTCGTCGGCTATGCCTGCTATGGGCTGATCGAAGGCACGCAAGGCTCCTTCGATCTCTATTGGATCGTGGTCGCGCCCGAGGAGCAGGGCAGGGGGCTCGGCACGCATGTCTATGCCCGCGCCGAGGCGGCCATGCGCAAGGCCGGTGCCAAGCACATCTATGTCGACACCTCCTCGTCTGACCGCTATGCGGCGACGCGCGGCTTCTATCAGCGCATGGGCTTTGTCGAGGAGGCGCGGCTTCCGGATTTTTATGGTCCTGGCGACGGCAAGGTGATCTACGTGAAGGAACTCGCTGCCGGTGCTTCCCAGATCAGCGAGATCAGGCCGGAACCGCCTCGATGATTGTGAGGCCCGACTGCGTCGGATTCACTTTCGATAGACTGAGTCCCGCTTGACCGAGCAGCGCCTCGGACTCGGCGAGGCTGCGCACGCGTCCGCCGGTGATGGTCATCATGTGCAGATCGAGCATGACCGCCGCTGGGTCGTCCGCGGCGCGCTCCGGCATGAGGCGCTCGATGATGGCGAGCCGCGTGCCATCAGGCATTGCCGCGCGGCAATTGCGAAGAATCGCCAGCGCCTCGGCGTCGTCCCATTGCTGGAGCACGCCCTTCAGCAAATAGACGTCCGCTTTGACCGGGATGCCGGAAAGGATATCGCCCGCGACGAGTTCGATACGTTCGGGCAGGCGAAATTGGGCAAAGACTTGCAGGAACGGTTTCGCCATCTCGATCAAGTCCGGCTTGTCAAACAAAACGCCGGAGAGATGCGGGAACGCGATCAGGAGCGGGGCGAGAAGCGCACCACATCCCCCGCCGATGTCGGCGACCTTCTTTACTTCTCCGGCACATTCCAGCACTTCGATAATCGAACCTGCCTGATCGAAGGTCTCGGCCGTCAGGTAGAACTCGAACATCGCGCCTTGCTGGCCATGATCGCGCCGCCAGTCGCGTACGTTTATGCCGAACACCTGATCGAAGGCGGGCTTCCCGGTTTGCAGTGAGCCGACGAGATTGGTCCAGGGCATCCAATATTGTTCGACGACGATCTGAACCTTCTTGGCGAGGCGGGAGGGCGAATCGGCGCGCAGCGACTGTCCGCCGGACGTTAACGTGAAGCTGCCGTCGCCGCCCTCAGCGCAGATGCCAAGGGTCGCGAGGCCGCGCAGGAAGCGAGCAACATTGGGCGGGGACAGGCCAAGCTCCGCTACAAGACTTTCCGCGGTCCAGCTTTGCGTCCCCATCTTTTCGGGGAGGCCGAGCTTCACCGCCGCATAGACGAGCGCCGCCTCGTGATAGGCGTCGATCGAGCGGCGGATCCGCGCTTCGAGATCGTCTTGCTCAGCCCCGGCCATCCGCCCGCCTCGATGATTATCTATGCTCTGCATAAGCCAATTTGAGGTCATTGCCGACTCGAAGACGCTGCTATAACCACCCGCCATGATGAACGAAACGGCAGATCCAGCGCCCGCTCCGGCGCCGGCAAGCGCCGCGCAGGACGGCGCGGCACGCGAGCCCGAGCAGATCCGCGTCCTCATCGTCGATTTCGGCAGCCAGGTGACGCAGCTCATCGCGCGCCGCGTGCGCGAGGCGGGCGTCTATTCGGAGATCGTCCCCTTCGACCAAGCAGAGGCTGCGATCGCGGCGCAGCGGCCACGCGCCATCATCTTGTCAGGCGGGCCGGCCAGCGTGCACGAGACCGGCACGCCGCAGGCGCCGCAAGCGTTGTTCACCGCCGGCGTGCCGGTCCTTGGCATCTGTTATGGCGAGCAGGCCATGGTGGCTGCGCTCGGCGGCCAGGTCGAGGGCGGGCATGACCGCGAGTTCGGCCGCGCCGAGCTTCAGATCATCGACGAGACGCCGCTGTTCGAGGGCGTGTTCAAGGAGGGCGAGCGGGCGCAAGTGTGGATGAGCCACGGCGACCGCGTGACGCGGCTGCCGCCGGGCTTCCGCGCCGTCGGCATCTCGACCGGCGCGCCGTTCGCGGCCATCGCCGACGATTCGCGGAGGCTTTATGGCTTCCAGTTCCACCCCGAGGTGGTCCACACCCCGAAGGGCGCGCAGCTTCTCGCCAATTTCGTCCACAGGATCGCAGGATGCCCTGGCGACTGGACCATGGCGCATTTCCGCGACAGCGAGGTCGCGCGCATCCGCAAGCAGGTGGGCGAGGGACATGTCATCTGCGGTCTGTCCGGCGGCGTCGACTCCGCCGTCGCGGCGCTTCTCATCCATGAGGCAATCGGCGACCAGCTTACCTGCATCTTCGTGGACCACGGCTTGCTCCGCGAAGGTGAGGCGAAGGAGGTCGTCGATCTCTTCCGCGGCCACTACAACATCCCGCTCGTCGCCGTTGATGCCTCGGCGAAGTTCCTCGATGCGCTGCAAGGGGTCACCGACCCCGAGGTCAAGCGCAAGATGATCGGCAAGCTGTTCGTCGATGTGTTCGAGGCGGAGGCGGACAAGATCGGCCACGTCGATTTCCTGGCGCAAGGCACGCTCTATCCCGACGTGATCGAGAGCACTTCCGCGCTCGGCGGCCCATCGGCCACCATCAAATCGCATCATAATGTCGGCGGGCTGCCCGAACGGATGCGGCTAAAGCTGATCGAACCGCTGCGCGAGCTGTTCAAGGATGAAGTGCGCGCGCTAGGCCGCGAGCTTGGGCTTCCGCCCGCCTTCGTCAACCGCCATCCGTTCCCCGGGCCTGGTCTTGCCATCCGCGTGCCCGGCGAAGTGACCAAGGAGAAGCTCGCCATTCTGCGCAAGGCCGACGCCATTTATCTCGACGAGATCAGGAAGGCGGGGCTTTACGATAAGATCTGGCAAGCTTTCGCCGTACTGCTGCCGGTGCGCACCGTCGGCGTGATGGGGGATGCACGCACCTACGATTATGCCTGTGCGCTCCGCGCCGTGACCTCGATCGATGGCATGACCGCCGACTATTACGACTTCTCCCACGAGTTCCTTGGGCGCGCGGCCAGGCGCATCATCAACGAGGTGCGCGGCATCAACCGAGTCGTCTATGACATCACCTCCAAGCCGCCCGGCACCATCGAGTGGGAGTGATTCTCGGGCAGACCTCTCACGTTCGCGTGATGGAAAGGCCGCCGTCCACCAGCATGGCGGTCCCTGATTGGAAGCTTGACGCGTCGGAGGCGAGATAGAGCGCCGCCTGCGCCAGCTCATCGGGTGAGGCAACGCGCTTCAACGCATGTAGGTTCGTGAGATAGGCCCGCTTCTCGGCGGTGTCATTGGCGGCTTCGTACATCGCCGTCTCGACCGCGCCGGGGAGGAGAGCGTTGACCCGAATGTTCTGCGGCCCGTATTCGGCGGCGAGGGCCTCCGTCAGACCGATCAGTCCGGATTTGCTCGGCGCATAGGCCGCGAAACCGGGAAAGCCCACCGTGTAGCCGACAAATGTGCTCGTGAAAATGATCGAGCCCTTGCCCTGCTTCAGCATAGCCGGGATCTGGTGCTTGGCGGCGAGGAAGGCGCTCGTCAGATTGACCTTGAGAGTTCCGTTCCAGCCTTCGAGCGAAATGCCCGTGGTCGGCCCCTGTTCGCCGAGTATGCCGGCATTGTTGAAGCCGACATCAAGGCGGCCATAGCTCTGCTCGGCACGCTCTACCAGCTCTTTGGCGAAGGCCTCGTCGCTCACGTCGCCGGCAAGCGCGAGGGCGTCTCCTCCCTCGCCGGCGATCTCTCGCACAAGAGAATCCAGCTCCGTTTTGCGCCGAGCGGCGACGACTACTTTGGCGCCCGCGCGAGCAAACAGCTTCGCGGACGCCCGCCCGATGCCGGCGCTCGCACCCGTTACGATGGCCACCTTGTCCTTGAGATCAACCATGCGAAAAACTGGGCTTTAGGGTTTCTGCCTCGGATTGTCGGCGCCAGCCCAAAGATTCCACCGATGCTATAACCAAACGAGCATGGATTTAGTTTGAGGCCTGGGCACCATCGAGTGGAAGGAGGGCCCGCGTGTGCTAAATGTCCGCTTTTTACGCCGGGGCTGTATCGGCTAAAATAGACACGAGGGGGCTTCTGCATATTTGAAGGGGACGGGGGCCGTCCACATTGTCCGGGTTGGGTCGACGCAACCATCTTGCCAATTGCAATGCGTCAACGGGAGAATTGATCCGTTGCAGCTGAGATCGCTCCTTCCAGCAATCGTCAGTCTCATCATCGTGGTCGCCCTGTTGGGCCCGCCCCGAACTTTTGCCGTGGAGCAACCGCCGGACATTCCGGCATGGCTGCGGGTCCATATCGGCGAAGGCGAAGGTCAAATCGCGCAAGTGGTGTTGCAGAGGGCGCGCGCGCTTTACCTAAAAAAAGTGAGCGACGGCGCAGTGAAAAATCCCTGCTACTTCGCCATGGACGCCACGCGACCCGGCGGATTTGGCCGCCGGTTTTACATTATCTGTGAAGCCGACCGGTCGTTTCGCGCGATTCCATCCGGTCACGGCAGCGGCCGCAATTTGACAGGCATCGCGAATTTCGCAAACGGAATCCAGTGCGCAAAGAACTTCAGCAATGCGATGGACTCCAAGCTGACAACGGGCGGCCCATATGTGACTGACGAGACGGTCACATCGTTCAAAGGGTACTACCGCGACTCAGCGGGACAGTACGTGGCTTTCACCCGGTCGTTCGTGCAGTTTGACGGTGAGGGCGACACCGCAAATGCGAGACCCCGCGCCATCGGGGGGCACCCGGCTGTCGTATGGAGGGGCATGTGTCTTCGAAAAGATCCGGACAGCCCTTACGCAAACCAAGACGGTTACGTTCCTTTCGGAAAACTGGTGGACTACGCCGGCGGCCGCAGCAACGGCTGCACCAGTTGGTCGCGCTCGGACGCCGGGCAAGTCATCCCGATGATGAAGGAGCCGACGACGCTTTATATTTATCCTGAATCGAGCGACATCGCTGCCGTCGCGCAAGCAGTGAAGGCTGGCCGGTCGCCGTCGCGCGCCGGACTATATTGGAATGCCTCCTGCTTGAGAGAGATCGGCGTCCCGAAATTTTGGCCAAAAGAGACGCTCGAGCCGATCCTAGTTCAATATAGGAAGGATCATCCGGCACCGCCGCCAGGACCGACGCCGATTTGCAAGGGTCAGTAACACGCGGCCCAAAATTTGGCGGATGTTCCGCCGGATAACGGCGATCACCTCCCGAAGCTTGCGCCGCTGATGTCTAAGCAGGCTTCGCCGCCATCTCCTTGAGCCGGCCGCTGGCGCCCTTCGTCGCCTGGGGAAGAGCGGAGCAGATTTTGGCGCCTGCGGTCGCCGGGATCTCGATGTCAATCTCGAGCAGCGACACGGCCTTGCCGCGATCGATCTTCACCTCCACCCTCTCGGGATCAACCGCCACGTGCTTCGCGACCACGGCCAGAATCTCCTCGCGCAGGGTTGGGATTAGGTCCGATTGGCTGGTCGCCACGCGCTCGTGCGTCAGCAGGATCTGGAGACGCTCTCGCGCGACCGAGGCTGATTTTCGTCTCGAGAATAGCGAGAGCCAGCTCATGCCGCCCTCCGTCCAAACAGCTTGGTGAGGAAGCCATTGCGCCCGTTGGGAATGGAGACCGGCTTGTCGACGCCCATCAGCCGCTGCGCCGCCTCATCATAGGCGCGGGCCGGAGCGCTCTTCGGGCTCGCCAACGTGATCGGCGAGCCGAGATTGGAGGCCCGGAGCACGTCCTCGCTCTCGGGAATGACGGCGAGCAGCGGAATCGACAGGATATCCATGACATCCTCGATCCTCAGCATGTCCCCTCGTCCGGCGCGAATCGGATCGTAGCGGGTGAGCAGGAGATGCTTGTCCATGCGCTCGCCGCGGGCAGCCTTCTCGGTCTTGGCGTCGAGCAGGCCGATGATGCGGTCGGAGTCGCGCACCGAGGACACTTCAGGATTGGTCACGACCACTGCGAGGTCGGCGAAGCGCATGGCAAGCGTAGCCCCACGCTCGATGCCGGCAGGGCTGTCGCAGATCACCCAGTCGAAGGAGGCGCGCAGCTCTTTGATCACGCGCTCCACGCCCTCTTCGCTCAGTGCGTCCTTGTCTCTCGTTTGCGAGGCGGCGAGCAGAAATAACGTCTCGATGCGCCGGTCTCTGATGAGCGCCTGATGCAGCCGCACATTGCCCTGCGCCACATAGGTGAGGTCGTAGACGACGCGGCGCTCGGCGCCCATCACCAAGTCGAGATTGCGCAAGCCCACGTCGAAATCGACGACCACCACGCGCTGACCGTGCTGCGCGAGAGCAGCGCCGAGCGCGGCAGTCGTCGTTGTCTTGCCGACTCCGCCCTTTCCGGATGTCACTACGAGCACCTGCGCC
>JBKOWI010000043.1:0-3600 GCA_046724315.1 Pseudomonadota bacterium
GGACTGGCGGTATTTCGAGCTGTTGGCAACCGACACCCGTCACGCTGTCGCCGTATTCAAACGCCAATCAAAAGCCAAGTTTGGCAAAGACGTGGCTCGATGGGTTAGCTCGGCATTCGCCCCCGGCCGGGAGAAGCCGGCATCTTTGCCCGTCTTCGCGAAGCTACTCGGTCAAGCTGACCATGCCCGCTCTGGCTCAATCCGGCTCCCGGCCTGCCCTGCGGCGTCTCCGCACCGGGCTCGTGACGGGGCTTGCCGCCGCGCTGATCACCTCGACCTCGGCCGAGGCAGCGGGACTGATCCGCGACGCCGAGACGGAATCGCTTGTCCGCATCTACGCCAAGCCGATCTTCGCCGCCGCCGGCCTCGGCTCGCAAGGCATCGATATTCACATTGTCAACGACCGCAGTTTCAACGCCTTCGTGGTCGACGGCCACAACATGTTCATGCATGCCGGCACACTCATGGAAGCGAAGACGCCGAACCAGGTGATCGGCGTCATTGCGCATGAGAGCGGGCACATCACCGGCGGCCATCTTGCGCGGCTGCGCACGCAGATGTCGAAGGCGAAGTCTGCCGCCCTTATGCTGCAGCTCCTGGGGCTTGCTGCCATGGCGGCAGGCGCGATCGGCGGCGCTCCCGGTCTTGGACAGGCGGGGATGGGTGCGGCCTATGGCGGCACCGATGCGGCCATGCGCAGCATTCTCGCCTACCGCCAGGACGAGGAGTCCTCGGCAGACCAGGCCGGCATGACCTTCCTCAACGCCACGCACCAATCCGGGCGCGGCATGCTCGAGACTTTCGAGAACATGGGACAAAAGTTGATTGGCATGCAGGGCATCAATCCCTACTTGCAATCGCATCCGCTTCCGCAACAACGCCTGGTTCAACTCCGCGAGCTCGTTATGTCGAGCCCCTATTACAACAATGTCGATCCGCCCGAGCTCCAGTTCCGTCATGACCTGATGCGGGCGAAGCTCTATGGATTCCTCGATCAGCCCGAGATCGTATTCAACCGCTATCCTCAGACCGATCAGACGCTGCCGGCGATGTACGCGCGGGCGATCGCTACGTACCGTCAATCGGGCGTCGAAGTCGCCATGCCGCAAATCGACGCGCTGATCGCCGCAAAGCCCGACTGGCCCTATTTCTACGAGATCAAGGGGCAGTTCCTGTTCGAAAGCGGCAAACCGGCCGCCGCCCTTCCCCCTCTCCGCCAATCGGTGGCGCTAAACGGCAACGAGCCGCTGATCCGCGTGATGCTTGGCCAAGTGCTGCTCGGCACCAACGATCCGAAACTCGTCGACGAGGCGATTTCCAATCTGAAGACCGCGCTGACGAGAGAGGATAGCTCGGCCATGGGTTATCGCCAGCTCGCCGCGGCCTACGCCCGCAAAGCCGACGCGGCGCAATCTGCCGGCGCCAAACAGCAATACATGGCCCAAGCCGAGCTTGCATCGGCCGAAGCCTATTTCTATGAAGGGCAGCTCAGGCTTGCCAAGCAGCAGGCCAAGCGCGCCAAAGCTGGGTTCGTCGACGGCACGCCCAACTGGATCAAGGCCGACGATATCCTCGCTTTCGAAGTGCCAAAAAGCAACTGACTTAGCCCCCGGGAGAACCCCTAGCATGAACTTCAAGACAGGCCTTGCCACCGCCTTGGTGGCTGCCGTTGTAGCTGCACTTGTCACGGCGGCAACCATCGCTCTCATCTGGAAGCTCGCACCAGGGGTTGTGAACGTATCCTCCCTCGATGAGAAGAGAGTCGCCAACGTCGTCCGCGACTACCTCATCAAGAATCCCGAGATCCTGGTCGAGATGACGACCGAGCTTGATAAACGTCAGGCGTCGGATCAGGCCGAAAAGCAACAAAAGGTCATAGGCGATAACGCAGAGGCGATCTTCCGCTCGCCTCTCGCCCACACGGCAGGCAATCCGAACGGCGACGTGAGCGTGGTCGAGTTCTTCGACTACAATTGCGGTTTCTGCCGCCGCGCCCTGCCCGACGTGGTCAAGCTCGTCCACAATGACGACAAGGTACGCGTCGTGTTCAAAGAACTGCCGATCTTCGGTGAGGAGTCCGAGGCTGCGGCGAAGACAGCGCTCGCCTCAGCCAAACAGGGCAAATATTTCGAGATGCATCAGAAGCTGTTTACCGAGCCCGGCAAAGCCGACAAGGACAAAGCCATGCGCATCGCGACCGAGCTCGGTCTCGATACGGCGAAGCTCGAAAAGGACATGCAGGACCCGGAGATCCAGAAGTCGCTCGATCAGGCCAAGGAGCTTGCCAACAAGCTCGGGCTGCAAGGCACGCCGCTTTACCTCGTCGGCGACCACGTCATCCCTGGCGCGCCTGATGATCTTTACGATCAATTGACCAAGAACGTCACCGAGATCCGCGAGAAGGGCTGCAAGGTCACCTGCTGAGGCGGGACTGCGAGAGCATCACGGCAACGGTCTTCCCTGCTCGTTTTGCCGAACGGCGGAAAAGCTGATAAAGGGGCGCGTTTCGTCTGCCGGGACCAGGGCGGGAGCCCGCCGGTTCGGCATCACAGCCCGCCTGAAGCTCCGCCATGGCCAAACCGCTCTACATCCTGAATGGCCCCAATCTCAATCTGCTTGGGTCCCGGGAGCCGGAGATCTACGGCAAGGAGACGCTCGACGACGTGCGCGCAAGATGCGAGCGTAAAGCGGCTGAGCTTGGACTTTCGATAGAATTTCGCCAGAGCAATCATGAGGGCGAGTTGGTGGCGTGGATTCAAGAGGCAAGAACGAGCGCGAGCGGCCTAATCGTCAATGCCGGCGCTTTCACCCACACCTCGATCGCCATGCTTGACGCTCTGCTCGCCTGTTCCATTCCCTCGGTCGAAGTGCATCTTTCGAACATCTTCACCCGCGAGCCGTTTCGTCAAAACTCCTATATCTCCAAGGCTGTGAAGGGCGTGATCTGCGGCTTCGGGGCCCAGAGCTATGAACTTGCCATCGAGGCGCTCGCCGCCAGGATCGCCGCCAAGCCCAATCGATGAGGAAAGGGAGAGGACGCCGCCGATGACGAAGAAAGAGGCCACCTTTGACAAGGACCTCGTTCGCGAGCTCGCGGCGCTGCTTGAGGAGACTGGCCTCACCGAGATCGAGATCGAGCACGAAGGCAAGCGGGTCAGAGTCGCGCGCGGGGTGAACCTCACGACCACGCTTACTACCGACGGCGGCCAGTCGGAGGCGCGCGAAACCGCGGCGCGGCCTGCCACCGAAGCGCGGCCTCCCCAGTCTCGTCCGGATGATATCGTCATCCATCCCGGCACCGTGACCTCTCCGATGGTCGGGACCGCCTATCGCTCGCCTGAGCCTGGTGCGCCGCCTTTCGTCGAAGTCGGCACGCATGTCGCCGCGGGGCAGACGCTGCTCATCATCGAAGCCATGAAGACAATGAACCAGATTCCCTCCCCCCGCGCCGGCACGGTCATCGCGATCCTCGTCGAGGACGGCCAGCCGGTTGAATATGGCGAGCCGCTTGCGGTGATCGAGCAACGCTGACCGGGGCGCGATGTTCGACAAGATCCTGATCGCCAACCGGGGAGAGATCGCCCTCCGCGTCGAACGCGC
>JBKOWI010000106.1:0-5065 GCA_046724315.1 Pseudomonadota bacterium
CAGGGGTGATCCAGGCCCCTATTTGCGGGCGGCGGCCACGATCAGGCTGAGCGACTCGAGGAATTCCTGCCGTTTGGCCGGCGACAGATTGGCGAGGAGCCGCGCATCGGCTGCAGCGGCACCCGGCTGCGCGTCACGGAGCGCCTTGGTCCCTTGCGGCGTCAGCTTGATGGCGTAAGCTCTCGCGTCTTCCTTCGCCCTGCGCCGCTGGATCAGGCCGTGACTGAGTAGCCGCCCAACGATATCGGCGAGCGTGGAGCGGTCAATCCCGGTGCGTTCGACGAGATCGGTCTGAGTGAGGCCCTCCTCCTCGGCGACCACCATGAGCACCGCAAATTGGCGCGGCGTGAGCCCGCTCGAACGCGCCTCCAAAGCGAAAATGTCAGCAGCGCATTGGCCGGCGCGGTGCAGCAAATGCATCGCCGAGCGATTGAGCTGGCTCGCTCCTTTTGCCATCTCGCTACACCGCCTTGGGTTCGCGTGAGGCGTGTATCCCTCGCGGCAACACTTTGCTTTCAAAAGGCTGCGGAGGATTGTCACAATGGAAAACGCGAACAGCTAACGTCAGGTTGCAATCCATGCAAGCCAATTGCGATATCAGTCGATCACAAATTCGGCGTGTTAGCGGCAGGGCAGTTTTTCACTGCTAAATGGCCGTTATTGGGGCGTGCAGTCAGCCACAGCAGGCCCGATTAGACCCGCTTTTCCTCTTTAGAATTGGGCTCGGCGAGCGGCTCGCCGTGGCGTTGCATCAGCGGCACCTGAGCTAAAGCGAAGAGGAAGGTCAGCGGCAGGAAGCCGAACGCCTTGAAGCTGACCCAGGCGTCGGTCGAGACATTGCGCCAAATGAGCTCGTTCAGTACCGCCATGGCGACGAAGAAAAGGGCCCAGCGAAGTGTAAGCTTGCGCCAGCCTTCCTCAGTCAGATTGAACACGGGGCCTAGCAGGAGCTCGAGCATGGGCTTCTTCATCAGAAGCCCTGCGGCGAGAAGGACCGCGAACATCGAATAGACGATGGTCGGCTTGAGCTTGATGAAGGTCTCATCGCGGAGATACAGCGTGAGGCCGCCGAATACGAGCACGATCACGCCGCTTACGAGAGGCATCACCGGCACCTTGTGATAGCGGAGCCACGCGACCGCGAGCGAGAGCAGCGTCGCGGCCATGAAGGCGGCCGTGCCGGCATAAATCCCCGCCACTGCGTTGGTGCCGAAAAACACGAGCAGTGGCCCGAGCTCGATCGCGAGCTTGGCCCAGACGCGGTCGGCGCCAGGCGTGGATTGGGCAACCTTCACTGGCATGTTGGTCTTAGGCTGCGGCTTCATTCTCGCGTCTTGCCCCAGCGATGGCGCGGGCGAAGTCTTGCGCATCGAACGGCTCGAGGTCGTCGAGGCCTTCGCCGATGCCGACCGCGTTGATGGGGAGCTTAAAGCGCTCCGCGATGGCGACCAGGATGCCGCCCCGCGCCGTGCCGTCGAGCTTGGTCACGACAAGGCTGGTCACGCCCGCGATCTCCTGGAAGATCTGCACCTGATTGATCGCGTTCTGCCCGGTGGTGGCGTCGAGCACGAGCACGACGCCATGTGGAGCGGTTTGATCGAGCTTTTTCAAGACGCGCACGATCTTGGCGAGCTCGGCCATGAGGTCGGACTTGTTCTGCAAGCGGCCGGCGGTGTCGATGAGAAGAACGTCTTTGCCTTCGGCGCGCGCCCGCTCGAGCGCCTCATAGGCAACTGCGGCCGGATCTGCGCCGACATCTTTGGCGATAACCTCGGCGCCGACGCGCCCGCCCCATACTTTGAGCTGATCGATGGCTGCGGCGCGGAACGTATCGGCGGCTGCCAGCATGACGCTCAAGCCCTGTTGCTTGAACAGACGAGCCATCTTGGCTGCCGTAGTGGTCTTGCCGGTGCCGTTCACCCCGACCACGAGGAAGACATGTGGGCGCGCGTCTTGTGCGAGAACGAAAGGCTGGGCCACCGGCTCGAGCACGCGCGCAACCTCGTCAGCCAAAATCTCGCGCACTGAATCGGCATCGAGGCCACGGTCGTAGCGCTCACTGGCCACGGCGTCTCTGATGCGAGAGGCCATGGCAACACCGAGATCGGCCTTGATCAGGACCTCCTCCAGCCGGTCGAGCGTCTCCTCGTCGAGCTTCCGTCTGGCGAGCACGCCGGCAAGATTCTCCGACAGCGCATTCGACGTGCGGGTCAAACCCTTGCGCAGCTCGGCGAACCAGCTTCGCTTCGGTTCCGGCTGAGCCGACGCTTTGGGCTTGTCTTTCTCCCGGTCAGCAGGAGGCCGCTCCTCGGGCGGCTTCACGCCGGGCGGCGTGTGCGGAGCATGAGGCGGCGGCGCGGGCTTTGAGGTTGGCTTAGACTCGGCTTCGCCGGGCTGCGGATGCGGACCAGAGGGGGGCGGCCCCTTAGGCTTGGCGGACCGTTTCGGCTGGGCTTTGACCTTCTCTGGCTGCCGCTCCTGATCGGGCGGCTCCTTCTTGGCAGGGCCTTTGGCTGGCGGCTCGCGCTTCGGCGCGTCGGACGGCGGCTCTTTCTTGGCAGGCGACGCTGGCTCGGCAGGCTTCGGCTTCCCGGCGCCAATGCCGAACAGCCGCTCGAACAGGCCCGGCTTTCTCCCTTGAGTCACGGCGCCCTCACGGCCAGCAAAGAGCCGCCATCGTCCCCGGAGACCACAGCATCGACCAGCGCGCCAGCACCTTCATGCGCCTCGAGCTTGACCGGCGTGAAATCGGACGAGCGGCCGTGCCCGGCCCTCTCCATGAGCACCTGGATGCGGCGGCCCTTGGCGGCCTCAAGATGCGACTTCAGAGCCGCAACGCCTTTGGCGCGCAGCTCGCTTGCGCGGCGCGCGACCGTGCGGCCATTGACCTGAGGCATGCGTGCCGCCGGCGTTCCCTCCCGCGCCGAGAAGGGGAACACGTGCAGGAACGTCAGACCGCACTCGTCGACGAGGGACAGCGAGTTACGGAACATGATCTCGGTCTCGGTCGGGAAGCCTGCGATCAGGTCGGCGCCGAACACCATGTCCGGCCTCGCGCGCCGCACCTCTTGGCAGAAGCGCACCGAGTCGGCGCGAGCATGCCGCCGCTTCATACGCTTGAGCGTGAGGTCGTCCCCGGATTGCAGCGAGAGATGGAGATGCGGCATCAGCCGCTCCTCCTCGGCAATCGCCGCGAGCAGCGCCGAATCGGCCTCGACCGAGTCGATCGACGAGAGTCTAAGCCGCGGAAGCTCCGGCACGAGCATGAGCACCTTCCGCACGAGCTTGCCGAGCGTCATTTCGCCGGGGAGATCGGCGCCATATGCGGTGATGTCGACGCCGGTCAGCACGATCTCGGCATAGCCGTTCTCGACCAGCCGCCCCACTTGCGCGACCACCTCACCCGCTGGCACAGAGCGCGACGGCCCGCGGCCGAACGGGATGATGCAGAAGGTGCAGCGATGGTCGCAGCCGTTCTGGATCTGCACGTAGGCACGGGCGCGACTGCCGAAGCCTTCGATCAGATGTCCCGCAGTCTCCCTGATCGACATAATGTCGTTGACCAAGACACGCTCGGTCCCTTCGGCGCTCAAGCTCTCGAAGGTCCGACACTCGGTCTTTTCCTGATTGCCGATGACGTGATCGACCTCGTCCATGGCAGCGAAGCGCGATGGATCGATCTGCGCCGCACAGCCTGTCACCACGATCTTGGCATTGGGACGCTCGCGCCGCGCCTTCCTGATCGCCTGCCGCGCCTGGCGCACGGCCTCCGCCGTCACCGCGCAGGTGTTGACGATCACCGCGTCGTTGAGGCCCGCGGCGTTGGCGTGCTCTCGCATGACCTCCGACTCATAGGCATTGAGCCTGCAGCCGAAGGTGATGAGCTCGATATCCGACATTGGCGGCTTCTAACACGAAACTCTTGAGAAACTAAACACTTGCCGGTTGGAATAGCTCCGCGGGCAGCGTGCTCTCATAGTCGAGAGCATAAGGGCCGGTCATCAGGATGTGACCGTCCGACTCCCGCCATTCGATCAGAAGATCGCCGCCGGGAAGGCTAACCTTCACCTTGCGGCCGGTGAGCTCTCGCTGTGCCGATGCGACGGCAGCGGCGCAGGCAGCAGTGCCGCAGGCCCGCGTCAGCCCGGCGCCACGCTCCCAGGTGCGAACTTTGATCGCATCAGGCGCGAGCACCTGCACGAGTGAGATATTGGCGCGCTCAGGGAACAGCTTATGGTGCTCGAGCACCGGTCCCAAACGTGCGAGGTCGTGGGCCGCCACATCATCCACGAAGAACAGGCAATGCGGGTTGCCGACATTCACCACCGCCGGCGAATTGAGTGCCGGGTCGTCGGCATCGAGCGCGATGCGGCGCGTGTCGTCGAACCGCTGCGCCAGCGGAATCTCGTTCCAGGCAAACCGAGGCGTGCCCATATCGATCGTGACGCTGCCGTCACGGTTCACCGCCGCGTCGAGCATCCCGCTCTCGGTCTCGATGCTAACATGCGGCTCGCCCCGTTCCGCGGCGACGAGCGAAGCGACGCAGCGCGCGGCGTTTCCGCAAGCTCCAACCTCGCCGCCATCAGCATTCCAGATGCGCATGAACACATCGGCCCGCGCCGAGGGCTCGAGCGCAATGAGCTGATCGCAGCCGATGCCTTCCTTGCGGTCGGCGATGGCGCGCACCGCATTCTCGTCAAGCGCAAGCGAGCGAGCGCGGGCATCGAGCACGACGAAGTCGTTGCCGAGTCCGTTCATCTTGCGGAAGGGTATGGTCCGAGCCTGCATGAAAGCACCTGAGTTTGCTCGCTCTATATAGGGCGAGTAGGTCGTTGACTTCCAGCGAGGCCGGTTGGCGCGTGCCTCACCAGCAGGAAGGCGGCGAACGCGGCAGCGGCGAAGGCTGCACCGGCAAGGAAGGTGACGGAGGCGCCGATCCTGTCCCAGAGGAGGCCGGCGATGATGCTGGCGAGCAAAGCGGCAAGTCCGGTGATCAGGCCGAACAGCCCAAATGCCGTGCCGCGGAGGCGTATTGGCGCTGTCTCCGCAATCAGGGCCGCGAGCA
>JBKOWI010000015.1:0-2524 GCA_046724315.1 Pseudomonadota bacterium
GACTTCAACCTGAATGTCGTTCTCGGCCAAAAGCTCCAAGGTTTCGGGACAGACTTTCAGCCGCTGCCAGATTCCTATTGAGAGCACCACGGCTTTTGCCTCGTGCTCAATCAATTCTCGAACGTCGGCGGGTTGAATGCCAGGCACGTGGCGGGTGCCCGTCTCACGCCAGTCCCACTCCCGTGCGCCACCGGGAAAGATCTTGGCGTCCTTAAAAGGAGGACATCCCTCGACCTCTATGTGGCCCCAGGAAAGATGCGAGATACGCGGGGAGCTAAGTTCTATGTGGCGCATGTCTTTAGCCACCGCCGAGGCGAGGAGGTCCTCGAGTCCACTCTAGCTTTTTACAGCTTCCTAACGCTCACCAACCTGGATAGGGAGCATGAGTGGGCCCGTTATTTAGCGATGCCGGCGGGAAGTCAAAATGAGGGCCAAAGTCCGTTGGCGCAGGGGGCATGAGCGCGGATCTCAATCTTTTCCGCTGCTTGACGGCCCGGCCCTTCGTGAGATGGGGGCGAGCACCCGCGTGGTGCTTAGCTGCATACACTGAGCTTCGCCTGGTGGCGTAAGCGCTGTCCGCGCCAGGGCAAGCGCAGATCTTTAGGCGGGCGGAGCAGATCTTTGTGCTCTTCTTGCCTTCGCATTATCAACCTGCAGCGCCCCTTCAATGAAGATGGTCCGATAAGTCCGATAGCGAGAGAGTATGATCGTACAGTGGTCCAGGAGACCTTGAGCTACAAGATGTCCTCGACAATACCGCGGGAATATCGGGATGCATTCGTCGCACGGGTGAGGCAGGCGAGGACCGATGCGGGCTACACTCAACGTGCTGTCGCTATGCTCCTCGGCGTGGACGCAAGTACCTACAACAACTATGAGCGTGGACGAGGCAAAGAGCCGCCGACGCTTATGCCCATGCACCTGATCGAGCGCTTTTGCGTTCTTTGCCAAGTTCCAATCGACTGGCTTGTGACAGGCAAAGCAACTGGACGAAGTCGAGTTCTCCGAAAACCACAAAGACCGAAGCAGCAGTTAAATCTCTTCGGGGCCAACCAGAAGCGCGCCTGAGAGCTTCGAACAAATCGTTCTTGAGAAGATGTTGGGGTGCTAGTTGGCGGCCCGGCACCTCAGTCAGGATCTTGCAGGGAGAGGCACCGAGCCTAACCAGCTCAGGGAAGTGTCTTCGAGAGCTGGCTAGCTTGGAGTCTAGCGCACGATGATGGGCTTCTTGCGGCGCGTTTACGAGCGCCTTCATTGGCCAGGGGAGCCAAACAGGCCGCCCAGGCCAAAGGAAAGGAAGCAGTCAGCTTCACAGGTGTCCGCGGTACCCTTGTAGCAGGCGAGAACCCCTGCGTTGTTCTGAATGGTGCAGCTGCCCTCGCCAGTGCACGAGCAGTTCCAGATTGTTTCGATCCCTAACTGTTCACTGCCTACTCTGGCAGCAGAGCCCTCGATCTGGACGTGAACGTTTGGTGGCAGCCTCATTGTTTTAAATCTCATCTCGGCCCCGAACAAAGGCAGTGAGACTAAGAGGCTCATCGCAATTATGGCCGCGCGCAACATGGAGATTGTTCTCCTAATACACCGTCGAGCGGGCACGCTGGACGTAAACAAAATGAGCGGCTGATGCCGTCAATTTAGGGCGTGACGTTCCACGGAAGTGGGATCCAACCGAAGGCGAGGCCCAGTGCAAGGCCAGCGATCACTGCTAGGGTGAGAGAGCCGATCAACACCCAGAACATGGCACGCGGTCCAGTTCCCTGGCGGGCCTCACTGGTTGTGAGTTTGGGCGGCTGATTGCGTGGAGTTGCGGGCGCCTCTGCCATCTGTTTTGCGCTGCTGTTGCTCGCCTTGGCGATCTCGGTCCCAAGTTCGCGTCTTAACTTCAGGTTTTGCTGAAGCGCCTTTTCAAGGTCATCGCTGCTTGAGGTCATGCCTGCCCGAGCTCCTTTTAGTGGCCCGGCACCCTCATCCGAACACCTTCACAATCAGAGAGCGCCGGGCCTGAGGAGAACAGGATCGCGACGCGATACCAACTACGAAGCACTAATGGCGATCCCGCTGAACCCTATGGGGGGCTGCAGACAACGGATATGCGTTGGCCCTACGCCACATTCAAGTTCGCTGAACAGGTAGTAAAGGTCGACCCCATAGCGGGATGTTTTGGCCCTACACCGATTTGTGTTGGGCTCACCGGAGTCGCAATGTGGCAGGAATGCCGTTCGCAGGCAGCAATGTGATTTGAGGCTTGATGCCGATTACCGCGTCAGGATCCAAAGTAAACCGATATCGCTGCCCCACGGCAGCTAAAATGATCGCTGCTTCCGTCAACGCGAAGGCATTGCCGACACAAAGCCGTTGGCCGCCACCGAACGGATAATACGCAAATTTTGGCAGGCGCTTTGCGAGCCCGTGCTGCCAGCGTTCGGGACGAAATGCCTCCGGGTCAGGAAAATACTTGGGGTCGCGGTGATTCACCCATTGGCTCATTAAAACCGTATACCCGCGCTTGACGCGGTAGCCG